>NZ_VIRS01000044.1 GCF_006912135.1 Cryptosporangium phraense
GGCGGCCCCCGGGAGCCCGGCGCCCCGCACCACCACCCCACCCCTCAGAAAAACGTCCCGCAATAAGGCGCCGCATCCACCGCGAACAGCTCATCCGCAACGGCCACGGCCGAAGCATCCGCCACCGTCACCCGGCCCGCCGCAACCAGATCCCGCCACCTCACCCCGCCCAGGTACGCCGCTCCCAGCGCCGCGACGTCGACCGTGAGCTGGGGCGCGGCGGTCGTCGGCTTGGCGCCGGAGGCTCCGATCCAGTACGCGCCGGCGTTCTCGGGCAGCACCTCGTCGACTACGCCGACCACGACCTCGCCCGGGCCCCGGTACGTCCGGGCGGCCAGCGCCGACGGGACGTCTACCAGGCGGAGCCAGATCTCGTCCTCGACGCCGACCGTCTTCACCGGGCGGACGTCGACCAGGAACTCGCGGATCGGGTCGTCCATCGGCAGGGCGTCGAAGCGGACGGGGCCCACCAGGTCGACCGAGAACAGGTACCGGAGCAGCCCGAGCCGGGCCTCGAGCGACCCGGCCACGAAGTCGTCGACGAGCAGCGTGCACCCCTCGTCGCGCCACTCGCCGGGGTGGTAGCGCACGTAGCCGTCTTCGGCGCCCGGGGGGCCGTGCAGGACGACGACCGCCTGCTCCTTGTCGTCGTCGGAGCGCACCTGGCGGACCGTCCACCACTCGTCGGTGCGGGACATCGCCCCTACCCAGGACGGATCGACCCGCTCGTAGACCCGGCGGGCGTCGGCCCACGGGGCGGCGGCCAGCCGCACCGGGCCGCCGACCGGCACGCCGGGCCGGAACACCGCTTTCCGGGCCGCTACCTCGACGGACTGGATCCAGGCGGCGATGCCGTACCCGTACCGCTCGTAGATGCCCCCCTCGGCGGCTCGCAGGGTGGCGATCGGAACGCCGCGCTGACGAGCGTCGGCCAATTGGTAGTTCATCAGTGAGCGGGCCACCCCGCGGCGGGTGTGGGTCGGCAGGACGCCGACCCTCGTCACCGCGAGGTGGGGCAGCCGGGCACCGCCCGGCACCACGATCGTGCTGCTGTACGCGGCGGCGGTGCCGACGATCTCGTCGTCGACGACGCCGCCGAGCACCCGGCCGGGCTCGCTGATTCCGGTGATCTCACCGGGGTACGGCGGGATGCCGATCAGCGCGGTGCGGAAGACCTCGAACGCGCGGGCGAGGTCGTCGGAAGTCTCGAGAACACGTACGGAAGCCATGCCCGAAACTTCAGCACCCACCTACGACAAAAGTCATGCCGATTTCAGCGCGTCCCCCACCGCGTCGGCGAGCGACGTCGTCGGGCGCCCGATCAGACGGCGCAGGTCACCGCTGTCGGTGAACAGGTCGCCGGCCGCGAGTCCGCGGTCGGAGTCGGCGAGGATCTCGGCGAACGGCTGCGGGATCCCGAAGCCGGCCAGCGTCTGCGCGTACTCGGCCTCGGGCAGGTCCCGGTAGACGACCGGCGTGCCGCTCTGGCGGCTGACCTCGGCCGCGTACTCCGACAGCGTGAAGGCCTCGTCGCCGCCCAGCTCGTAGATCGAGCCCGGCACCGGGTCGACCAGCACGGCGGCCGCCGCGGCCGCGAAGTCGGCGCGCGCCGCCGCGGACACCCGGCCGTCTCCGGACGCTCCGAGAACGACCCCGTTCTCCACCGCCTGCGCGATCTGTCCGGTGTAGTTCTCGAGGTACCACCCGTTGCGCAGGAACACGAACGGCAGCCCCGACGCCTTGATGGCCGCCTCGGTCTCCTGGTGCTCCTGGGCCAGCTTCAGGCTGGTCGTGTCGGACTTCAGGATCCCGGTGTAGGCGATCAGCCCCACGTTCGCGGCCCGCGCGGCCTCCACCACGTTCCGGTGCTGCCTCGAGCGCGCCCCGGCCTCGCTGGCCGAGATGAACAGCAGCCGGTCGGTCCCGGCGAAGGCCTCGGCCAGGGTGTCGGGCTCGTCGTAGTCCGCCTTCACCACGCGGACGCCGAGGTCGGCGGCTTTCTCGGGGGTACGGACGGCGGCCGTGATGTCGGAGGCGGGCACACCCCGTTCGAGCAGGTCGGCGACGACGAGCCGGCCGAGGTGGCCGGTAGCGGCGGTCACGGTGATCACGAGGTGCTCCTTCAGATCGGTCGAAGACGCCTCCTAGCTTGTACTAACTTTTCGAAAGTGCAACCTCGGGGTGAGTACGGTCACTGAGCGGGCGGAAAGCGCCGCCTCCGCGTACGCTGCAAACGTGAGTGCCGAGCCGTCGACCGAGGATCTGGTCGCTGACGTCTTCGCGCGCGACTGCACCTCGCGCCGGGCGCTCGAGAACGTCACCGGCAAATGGGGCGGGCTCGCCCTCACCGCGCTGCGCGAGGGCCCGTACCGATTCAACGCGCTGCGCCGGCGGGTCGACGGGGTGAGCGAGAAGATGCTGGCTCAGACCCTGCAGGCGCTCGAGCGCGACGGGCTGGTCAAGCGCGAGGTGCTGGCGACGATCCCGGCGCGCGTCGAGTACACCCTGACCCCGCTCGGGGCCGACGTCGCGGAACAGATCTTCGGGCTCATCGAGCTGATCGAGAGCCGCATGCCCGAGGTCACCGCCGCCCGCGCCGACTACGACGCCAACCACTGATCCCCCACCGGCCGGCCGGCTCCGCCGCCCGAACCCGCCCGCCGGCCCGGCCGGCTCCGCCCCCGCCGGCCGAGGCCGACGGGGGCCCGGAACTCAGGCCGTCGGGATCCCGTCGGCCGGTGGCACGGACGCGTCGGCCGGGTGCGGCTCCACCGGACCGTTCCCGGTGTCGGTGACGTACGGCGTGTCGACGAACGCCTGCTTCCCCCCACGGATCACCGAGATCTGAGTCCCGCTGAACCCGGAATGATCGTCCTTGCCGTACCGCATCGGCACCAGCGACGGCCCGGCGAACCCACCCTTCTCCACCGCGGAGATCAGCGACTCCCGGGTCAGATCCTCCCCCGCGGCCTGCAGCGCCTGGACGAACGTGTACCCCACGGCCATCCCGAACAGCGTGTTGACCTCGAACGTCGCGTTCCCGTTGAACTTCGCGTTGACGTCCTTGAACAGCTTCGTCCACGGGTTCGCGTCGTCCAGTGGGCTGGGCAGGTACCCCGACGTCACGTAACCCTCCAGCAGCACTCCCGCGGGCTTGCCGAGCAACGCCGACAACCCGGTGAAGTCGCCGCCCACGCTGCTGCCGACCCACTGCGCCCGGTAACCCAGCTTGGCCGCGGTGCCGATCGTCAGCGCGGTGAACGGGGTGATCGTCGCGAGCACGTTCACCTGGCAACCGGCCGCCTTCAGCGCCCCGACCTGCGGCGCCACGTTCGGGTTCGTCGGCACGTACTTCTGCGACACGGCGACCGGCCCGAGGACGGTCTCCACCCCGCGCAGGGCGTCGGCGCCGAAGTCGTCGTTCTGGCCGAAGAAGCAGACCTTGCGGCCGGGGAACGTCTTCTTGACGTAGTTGGCCAGGACCTTGGCCTCGGTCACGTAGTCGACGTTGAACCCGAACGTGTCCGGGTACTTCGACGGCTGGTTGAACAGCGCCGACCCCGAGGACACGAACAGGTCGGGGACCTTGTTCGTCTTGAGGAAGTCGAGCACTCCGGAGTGCGTCGGGGTACCGAGTCCGTTGAGGATCGCGAAGACCTTGTCCTGCAGCACGAGCTGCCGGACGACCTGCTGGGTCTTGGCCGGGTCGTAGGCGTCGTCGACGACCTTGTACTCGATCTTCCGGCCGTGGACGCCGCCCTTCGAGTTGACGTACTCGAAGTACGCCTTGGTGGCGGCCGAGATCTTCGAGTAGCCGGCGGCCGCCCGGCCGGTGAGCGGCTGGTGCGTGCCGACGACGATCGTCGTGTCGGTGACGCCCGGCACGGCGGCGCCGCTACCGCCCGGCGAATCCTCGGAGCACGCGGCGACGACCGCCAGCGCGGCAGCGACGGCGACACCGCGCCACAGGGAACGAAGCATGGACCGGCCCTTCTGATGAGGTTGGGGTGGAGAGATCAGCGACGCAAGATTCGGGTCACGAGCGCGTCCAGGCCGCCGGGGGCAGTCGTCATGACGACGATGAGCGCCAAGCCGAAGACCGCGAGCGGGAGCGTCCCCTCGAGCCGCTGCGAAGCCGCCGCGCCCAGGTCGAGCCACCCGGTCGCCGCATCGGCCACCGGCTGCAGCGCGACCAGCGCGACCGCGCCCCACACCGCTCCGCGCAGCCCGCCCAGCCCCCCGAGCACGACCGCGAGCACCAGGTTCAGCGACAGCGTCAGCCCGTAGGCGCCGGGCGACACGCTCTGGGCCAGCACCGCGAACATGGCCCCGCCGAGCCCGGCCCCGGCCGCCGACACCACGAACGCCAGCACCCGGGCGCGTCCGACGTGGATCCCGGCCAGCGCGGCCGCCACCTCGTCGTCGCGCACCGCGCGGAACGTCCGGCCGTACCGGCTCCGGACGAGGTTCGCCAGCAGCAGCATCACGATCCCGGCGCCGAGCAGCGCGACCCAGGCCTGCCAGCGCTCGAACGGGAAATACGCGCCCAGCGACGACGGCGCCGGGGCCAGCGCGAACGAGAGCCCGGCGTCGCCGCCGAACACCCCGTCGAACGTCGTCGCCACGGCCGGGACGCTGACCGCGACCGCGAGCGTCGCCCCGGCCAGGTACGGCCCGTGCAGCCGGGCCGCCGCGACGCCGATCACCGCGCCGACCAGCACCGCGACCACCACCCCGGCCAGGATCGAGACCGGCAGGTGCCACCACGCGTCCCCGCCCAGGAGGTTCTGCGACAACGCCACCGGATACGCCCCGGCCGCCATCAGCGCCCCGTGCCCCAGCGAGATCTGCCCGTTGAACCCGGTCAGCACGATCAGGCCGGGCAGCACGCACAGGTAGGCCGCGACCGTGGCCAGCTGGTAGTTCCGGAACGGCGAGATCTGGTAGGTCGCGCACACGACGACGACCCCGACCACCACCGCGATCACCAGGTGCCGCAGCAACGTGTTCACCCGGCGCGGAGAAGACACCTCCGACGCCCGCCGCGCTCCACCGGCGCGCGCCTCGTCGATCACCCGCGAATCCATCCCGCTCACACCTTCCGGGCGCGCGGCGCCGCGAACAGGCCGCCCGGCCGGACCAGCAGCACCCCGACCAGCAGCACCAGCACCGCGAGCGGCGTCGCGTCGCTGCGCACGTAACCGCCGACCCAGGACAGCAGCACGCCGACGATCAACCCGCCCACCACGGCGCCGAGCGGCGAGTCCAGCCCACCGACGACCGCGGCCGTGAACGCGGCCACGAAGATGTCGTCCATCGCGGTCGGATGCAGCCCCAGTTCGGTCGGGATCACCAGCAGCCCGGCCAGCGATCCGACCACCGCGGCCAGCACCCAGCCGAGCGTCCGCATGAGGGCCACGTCGACCCCGAGCAGGCGCGACACCTCGGGCGCGAACGCCGACGCGCGCATCCGCAGGCCCAGTGGCGTCCGCGTGAACAGGACGGTCAGGAGCACGAGCAGGACGCCGACGACGGCGAAGACGAACAGGTCGTACGGCGAGACGCCGAACACGACCGCGGTCTGGCTGAACGGGGCCGGGAACGCAAGGTACTCGTTCGTGTAGACCATCCCGAGCACGGCCTGCATCAGCAGCACCAGACCGATCGCGACCACGATCGCGTTCAGCGGCGGCGCGTCGTGCACCCGCCGCGCGACGACGACCTCGACGACCGCCCCCAGCAACGCGGCCCCGACCAGCGCCGACGCGAACCCGAGCCAGTACGACCCGGTCGCCGACGACACCGAGTACGCGAGGTAGACGGTCGCGACCGCCATCGCCCCCTGCGCGAAGTTCACCACCCGCGTCCCGCGCCAGATCAGCACCAGCGCCAGCGCGAACGCCGCGTACACGGCACCCCGCGACAGTCCGTCCAACGAGAGAAACAGGAATCGATCCATCAGAACCCCAGGTAGGCGTGGCGGAGGTCGTCGTCGTCCCGCAGCCGGGCCGCGGGCGCGGACATCGCCACCCGCCCGACCGACAGCACGACCCCGTGGTCGGCGACCGACAGCGCGCTGCGGACGTTCTGCTCCACGAGCAGCACGGTCAGGCCCGTCTGCTCGCGCAGCCGCGCCAGCAGGCCGAGGATCTGCGCGGTCACCCGCGGCGCGAGCCCGAGCGACGGCTCGTCGAGCAGCAGCAACCGCGGCCGCGCGACCAGCGCCCGGCCGAGCGCCAGCATCTGCCGCTCGCCGCCGGACAGCTGGTGACCGACGCTCCGGCGTCGCCGCGCCAGCGGCTCGAACAGCTCGTACACCTCGGTCAGCGCCTTCGCCGCGTCCGGCCGGTCGCGCCGCCAGAGACCGCCCAGGCGGAGGTTCTCGTCGACGGTCAGCTCGGCCACCACCCCGCGCCCTTCCGGCACGTGGGCGATTCCCTTGCGCACCACCTGCTCCATGCGGACGCTCCGCAGGTCGGCGCCGTCGAACAGGATCTGGCCGCCGGTGGGGCGGAGAAGGCCGGACACCGTGCGCAGCAGCGTGGTCTTCCCGGCCCCGTTCGCGCCGAGCACGGCGGTGATCGAGCCCCGCTCGACGGTGAGCGACACGTCCTTCAGCACGCTCACCGGGCCGTAACCACTGGTCAGGCCCTCGACCTGGAGCAGCGAGGCCATCAGGAGGCCACCCCCAGGTAGGCCTCGGTGACCGCCGGGTCGTCGCGCACCTCGGCCGGCGTACCGGCCGCGATGCGCTTGCCGAAGTCGAGGACGACGATCGAGTCGCAGACCGCCATGACCAGGTCCATGTGGTGCTCGACCAGCATCACCGCGCAGCCCGACCGTTCCGGGAGCCCCCGGATCAGCGCGGCCAGTTCGTCGACCTCGTCGGCGCCCAGCCCACCGGCCGGCTCGTCGAGCAGCAGCAGGCGGGGACGGGAGACCAGCGCGCGGGCCAGCGCGACCTTCTTCTGCACCGCGTACGGCAGGGCGCCGGGGAGTTCGGCGGCCTCCGGGCCGATCCCGAGGTCGTCGAGCGCCGCCCGGGCGGCCGCGCGGAGTTCGCGCTCGTCGCGGTCGCTGGCGGGCAGCCCGAACAGCGCCGACGCGAACCCGGCCCGCGCCGGGGCGCCGACCATGACGTTCTCCAGCACGGTGAGGCCGGCGAACAGGCCGAGCCCCTGCAGCGTCCGGGCGATCCCGGCCGCGGCCAGCCGGTCGGGCCGGGGCCGGAACGGGCGGTCGTCCCAGCGCAGCGTCCCGGTCGTCGGCCGGACGAATCCGCAGACGACGTTGAACAGCGTCGTCTTGCCGGCCCCGTTCGGCCCGATGACGCCGACGACGCTCCCGGGCGGTACGTCCACCGAGACGTCGTCGAGGGCGACGAGGCCGCCGAAGCGCACCCCGACCTCGGTCACGTGCAGCCCGCTCATCGCGCTCCCGATCGACGGTGAAGGGATGCACGAGATCCTGGTTGACCAGCGCGGACGGACGCGTCGGCAATATCGCCAGCGTCGCTATGGCCCGATTTCTACGGCCCGATCCCGGAGCTCAGCAGGCGGACCAGCTCGACCCGGGAGCGGACGCCGAGTTTGACGAAGATGTTGCGCAGGTGGTGGTCGACCGTGCGCGGGCTCAGATACAGCTGTGCGGCGACCTCGCGGTTGGTAGCTCCCTGGGCGACGATCTCGGCGATCGTGCGCTGCTGGGGGGTGAGTGGGCTCGGGGTGGTGGCCGGGTTGCCGGGCGTGGCCGGGTATCCGGGCGCGGCCGGGTATCCGGGCGTGGCCGGGTATCCGGGCGTGGCCGGGTTGCCGGCGGTGGCCGGGCGTAGGGACTCGCCGGTCGCGCGGAGCTCGCGGCGGCACTGCTCGGCCCACGACACCGCGCCGAGCCGCACGAATGCGTCGTACGCACCGCGCAGGTGCGCCCGGGCCGCCGACGGGCCCCGGCGGCGGCGCAGCTCCCGGCCGTAGAGCAGCTCGGTGCGGGCGCGTTCGAACTCCGAGTCGGCCATCAGGTGGAGGGTGAGCGCCTCGCGGAAGGCATCGTCGGCGTCGGCGGGATCGGTCGCGGTGAGGGCCTGGCAGCGGGCCAGCAGCGCGCGGGCGGCGGCGCTACCGGTGTTCGTGGCCCAGCGTCCGAAGAGGTCGGTGGCCTCGACCGCGCCGGCCCGGTCGCCGCTGCGCACGGCCGCCTCGACGAAATGCGGGGTGGTGAGGACCCGGCCGGTGACGTGTCCGGGGCCGCGGCCCGCACCGGCCAGGGCCCGGAGCCGGCCGGCGGCGTCGGCGGCGCGCCCAGCGGCCAGGTCGCGGTGGGCCAGCGCCCACGAGCCGAGCGCGTGCGGCATCGCCAGGCCCCGATTGCGGGCGTCGGCGGTGGCCGCGGTGGCGTGGTGGAGGCTCGCGTCGTCGTCGCCCTGGAGCGTCGAGAAGAGCGCGAGCATCGCGCGGTGCAGCGTCACCGAGTTGTCGAGGCCGGCCTCCTGGGCCAGGCGGAGGCCCTCGCGGGCCGAGGTCAGGGCGGCACCGTAGCGGCCGAGCCAGAGCTGGGCGAACGTCGCGAGCTCGAGCGTGCGCGGTACGAGCGCGAGCTCGCCCCGGGCCCGGGCCCCGGCCCCGGCCCGCTCGGTGAGGCGGAACGCGCGGGACTCTTCGCCGAGCATCAGGGCGGCGAGCGTGGCCCAGGTGAGCGCGGTGGGGTCGTCGGTGCGCGGGACGAGGTCGAGGACGTCGCGGAGGCGGTGCACGGCCTCGCTGTGCCGGCCGCGGAAGAGCGCCATCATGCCGGCCGCGTAGGCGAACATCAGCTCGCGGTCCGGGGGCTCGCCGCCCTCGCGCAGCGCCAGCGCGCGCAGCGAGATCTCGACGTAGCGGCGCAGGTCACCGGTGAGGAAGCTGGCCTCGCCGGCGTGCAGGAGCGCGACGACAGCGGCGGTGCGGTCGCGCTCGGCCAGGTGGGCGGCCGCGCCGAGGAGCGCCTCGTGAGCCACGGCCGGCGACCCGGCCCGCAACGCGATCTGCCCCCGCAGCAGGTCCCCGAGCCCGCCGGCCGCGGGCCGGGAGCCGGCGGGAGCCAGGGGCCGGGGCGCGTCGGGGGCCGGGCTCAGGCGGCTCAGGAGGACTCCGGCCCGGTGGGGGCGGCCGGCCAGCCAGGCGTCTCGGGCGGCGGCGAGCAGGTGCTCGGCCCGGGCTCCGGCGTGCGGACTCAGCTCGGCCGCACGCTCGGCCGCGAGCGAGGCCGTGGCATGGTCACCCCGGGCCCGCACGGCGGCCGCCGCGGCGACGAACTTCTCCGCGAGCGACCCGGCCGGGGCGTCACCGCCCGCCGCGACCTGCCACAGCCAGCGCACCCGTCCGATCGGGTCGTCGGCGTCCGGAGCCAGCGCGGCGGCCAGGCGGCGGTGGGCGGCCCGGCGCTCGGCCGGGGGCGCGCTCGCGTACAGGCCGCCGCCCAGCAGCGGCGGCGTGATGCGCAGACGTCCGCCGGCGATCTCCACGAGCCCGCCCGCGACGGCGGGCTCCAGCGAGGCCGCCAGACCGGCGAACTCCGGATCCAATCCGTCGGGGGACGCGGCGAGCAGCAGGAGGGCCGCTCGCGTGGGCGCAGGGAGGGCCCGCAGGCACCTCTCGTGGGCGCGGCGGATCCGGCTGCCCGGCGGGAACTCGGACGGGAGCGGCTCCCGCCCGCGTGCCTGCTCCGGAGTCAACGCCGCCGCCACCTCGCGCAACGCCAGCGGCAACCCGCCGCACCGCTGGACGACCTCGGACCCGACCTCCGGCGCCACCCCGAACTCCGCGACGACCTCCTGCCCAGCCCCGGCGTCCAGGCCGCCCAGCAGCATCCGCTCGATCCCCGGCCACACGTCGACCGGCCCGGACGTCGCCACCAGCACCACGTTGGCCGTCGCCAGCCGCCGGCCGGCGAACGCCAGCACGTCCCGCGAGGCCGCGTCCATCCGGTCGACGTCGTCCACCACGACGAGCACCGGCCGCTGCTCCCCGGCCGCCACCAGCAGGTTCAGCACCGCGACGGACAGCGCGAACCGGTCCCGCGGCTCGTCCACCCCGGTCTCGAGCGCGCGCCGCAGCGCCCCGGCCGCCCCTGGCGGCCCGGCCGCCCCGGGCGGCGCGGGCGGCGACGCTGGCTCCGCGGCCAGCGACCTCAGCACCCGCGCCAAGGCCGCGTACGGCGAGGACTCCGCGTCCATCCCGAACGCCCGCACCACCCGCACCGGCGCCGTGGCCAGGTGCTCGAGCAGAGCGGTCTTCCCGGACCCCGGCGCGCCGCAGATCAGCACCGCCCCACCGCCGGACCCCGCCCCCACTCGCGCGACCAACGCGTCCAGCCGCGCGATCTCGGCCGAGCGGCCACGGAGCACGGTGCCAGACATGCCCAGGATTGTTACCCGCCGGTTACTACGCCGTCCCCCACTTCCCCAACCTCGAATTGCTATAAAACGCCCATGAGCTCCGAAACGCGGATCACCTCGGCCCGGCAGTTCCGCCGGATCGCGAGCGCGGTCGCCGGCGTCGGCGTGCTCGTCCAGCTCCTGCTCACCAGCTACTACCTGGGCATGGCCCACGCCCCGAAGCCCCGGGAGCTCCCGGTCGGCCTGATCGCCAACGAGGGTCAGGCCGCCGGCCTGGAAGTCCAGCTCAACGCCGAGCACAGCTACGACGTCACCCGCTACGACACCGCGGCCGACCTGATCGCCGCCACCGAGAGGCGCGAGATCTACGGCGGCCTCGACGTCACCGGCACCACACCGCACCTCTACGTCGCGGGCGCCGCCGGACCGGCCGCGGCCGCGGTGCTCCGCACGACGTTCACGACCGTGCTGGAGAAGCAGACCGCGGCCGCCGTCGCGCAGCTGCCGGGCACGGTTCCGATCGCGACCGTCCGCACGCTGACCGCGCCCGGCACGATCACCGACGTCGTCCCGCTGCCGGCCGACGACCGGAACGGCGGCTCGCTCGGCATGCTCGTGCAGGCGCTGGCCCTGGGCGGCACCGTCGCCTCGATCGGGCTCGGCCGGCTCATCCCGCGGGCCCGGCGGTCCTGGCGCCGGGGCGTCGGGCACCTGACGACGCTGGTCGTGTACGCGCTGGCGTCCGCGGCGATCGTGCTCTGGTCGGCGAGCTGGTTCGGCGTCGGGCGGGACGCCGACCACTCCACGCTCTACTGGGGCTTCAGCCTGGTCTCGCTGGCGATCACCGGCTCCACCGCCGGGTTCGTCGCGCTGATCGGCCCGGCCGGTGCGGCGGCCGGCTTCCTGTACTTCACGATCGGGACCGTGATCTCCGGCGCGAGCATTCCGCCCGAGTTCCTGCCGGCCTGGGGCCGTCACCTCGGTCAGGCGCTGCCCACCGGCGCCGGGACGCAGTACGTCCGGGACAGCCTCTACTTCCCGGACGCGCCGCTCGGGCACCCGCTGCTGATCCTGTGCCTGTACGCCGGGCTAGGCGCGCTGGCCATCCTGGTGACGAACTTCCTGCCCAACCGCACCGACCGCACGGCGGAACTCCCGCTACCGGGAGCCTAGAGCCAGCCGTTCCTCCGGAACGACACCCAGAGCAGGACACAGGCGGCCGCCAGCACGCCGATCACCGCCCAGAACCCGTACGGCGACGACGACCCCGGGATGTGGTCGAAGTTCATCCCGTACAGGCCGGCGATCGCGGTCGGCAGCAGCGCGATCGCCGCCCACGCCGAGATCCGGCGCATGTCCTCGTTCTGACGCATCGCGGTCCGGTTCTGCCGGACGCTGACCTGCGCCAGATCGGCCTGCAGGACGTCGGTGAGCAGGCTGTCGTACTGGTCGATCGCGTCGGCCGCCCGCATCAGATGGTCGTGCACGTCCCGGAAGTACGGGCGCAGCGTCTCGCCGACCATCCCGGAATCCGGCGACGACAGCCGCTGCAACGCCGGGGCCAGCGGTTTCACCGCCCGCCGGAACTCCAGCACCTCCCGCTTGAGCTTGTAGATCCGCTCGGCGTGGTCGTTCTCGTCGCCGCCGAACACCTGCGACTCGATGTCGTCGATGTTCTCGTCGATCCCGTCGATGGCCTCGGTGTACCCGTCGACCGCGACGTCCATGATCCGGTGCAGGACGCCCAGCGGCCCGTGCTTGCTCACCTCGGGGTCCCCGTCGGCCAGGGCCCGGACCCGCGCCGGGACGTCCGTATCGCCGTGGCGGACGATCACCACGAACTTCGGTCCGACGAAAACGGCCAGCTCAGCGACGTCGACGACCTCGTCGGCATTGACGTAGTGAACGGGTTTGAGGACCGCGAACAGAACCTCGCCGTACCGCTCCAGCTTCGGACGTTGATGCGCGGTGACCGCGTCGGCCACCGCGAGGGGAGGGAGCGCGAAGCGCTCGGCGACCTCGGCGAACTGCTCGGCGGTCGGCTCTCGGAGGCCGACCCAGACGAAGCCGTCACGCCGGCGCAGCGCGCGCGGAGCCTCGGCCAGCGGGAGGCGGCCCTTCACCCGGACGCCGTCGACGTACCGGGCGCAGTCGACGACCGCGTGCTCGGCCGAGTGGTTCGGCCGCGGCTGCTCCGAGGGTTCGGTGGGCTCGTCCGCCGCCCCCTCCAGGAACCGCGCGAGACGCCGAAACGCAGAGGCACGCATCGCGCCAGGATAGAGCGACGACGAATCGGGCCGACGAGCCGCCGGGGTAGCCCCGATCAGTTGTCGCGCCCCGGAAGAACAGCGTCCACCCCGGCGTACTCCTGGCCCGAGAGCTTCTGGATCACGTCCATGAGCTGGTCGGTGCGCTCCCGCAGGGCGTCCTCCGGGGCGTCCCACGTGATCGCGGGCGCGAACCTCACCGTCACGCGGCCTGGGCGCGGGAACCGCGCGCCGGGCGGGGCGAGTTCGAAGACGCCGACCGTCGCGCACGGGACCACCGGCGCGCCGGTCGCGGCGGCGATCCGGGCCAGGCCGGTGCGGCCGCGGTAGAGCCGCCCGTCGCGGGTCCGGGTGCCCTCCGGGAAGATGCCGACGACCCGGCCGCCGGCGAGCAGGCCGGCCGCGGTGTTCAGCGCCGCGTCGCCCGCGCCGGGCACCCGCAGCACCGGCACCTGGCCGGTCGCGGTGAAGAAGTACTTCTTCCAGCGTCCGCGCAGCCCGGGCTCGACGAAGTACTCCTGCTTGGCCAGGAAGCTGATCCGCCGGCTGCGCACGACCAGCGGCAGCAGCAGCCAGTCCAGGTAGGACACGTGATTGCAGGCCAGGATCACCGGGCCGTGCCGGGGGACGTGCTCGATGCCTTCGACGTGGGGCCGGAAGTACAGCGTCATCGGCCCGGTCAGCAGGACCTTGAAAACCCAGTACAGATATCCGCTCCGGTCGACCGGGGATACGCTCATACCTGTACGTAGTGCTCGAGACCAGCGACCCGCAACGCGATCAGCGCATGTCGTGACACGGCGTCGATGCCCGCACCGCGGCCGGCCGCCCGGGCCGCGTGCTGAACCCGTACCAGGAAGGCCATCCCGTGCGAGCCGAGGAAGTCCACCTCCCCGAGGTCGAGCCGGACGTCGGCCGGCTGCGCGGCGATGACGTCCGCGACCGCGCCGTCGAGCCGCGGCGCCAGCACGGCGTCGACCGCCCCGGTGAGCGCGATCCGCACCACACCGTCGCCGTTCTCCACCGAGACCGCACCGGGCCGCTCGGTGGCACGCTCAGTGACACTGGGGGCAACATCGTCCCCAGCGTCCGACCACGCGGCTGAACCCACTGCCGGCCTCCCGCTCATGACACCGTTATCCGGTACATCTTGGCGTAGGGTACCGCTGTGACCTCGAACCCGCCGGGTTCACCCCCAAACGTTATCCGGTACATCGCCGAGGCGGTGCCCGGCGATGAGTGATGCGCACAGTGTCGACGCGGCGGTCGAGGCCTACCTGGCCTCGCCACAGTGCGCGAACGAGAACACCCACCGGGCCTACAGCAGCGTGCTGGACCGGCTCGCCGGCTGGCTGGGCGGTCACCGCCCGCTCACCGAGGTCGGCGAGGAAGAGCTGCTCAGCGCCATCACCGGGCTCTGGGGCAGCGCGGCCGCGGCGACCTGGAACCGCAACCGGGCCGCGGTCGCGGGCTGGCTGGCCTGGTGCCGGGCCCGAGGCCAGCAGGCGCCGGAGCTGTCGGTCGAGCGTCGCAGCGGCGAGCGTGAGCCGACCGCCACGCTCTCCCGGGACGCGATCGAACGGCTGATCCTGCGCCCGGACGTCCCGTTGCGGGAACGCACGCTGTGGCGCCTGCTGTTCGAGACCGCGGCCCGCGCGAACGACGTTCTCGCGTTGAACATCGAGACCCTCGATCTGCGTGGGCGCCGGGCGGGCGCGCTGCGCTGGGACGCCGGGAGCGCGCACCTGCTGCCCCGGCTGATCGAGGGCCGCTCCCGCGGTCCGGTGTTCCTCTCCGAGCGGCGGCCGCCGCCGGCCCGGCGTCCGTCGCGGTCGGACCTCTGCCCGTACACCGGGCGGGCGAGGCTCGGCTACGACCGCGCGCGCATCCTGCTGGATCAACACACCCGGACGCCGGACGGCGAACCGGGCTGGGATCTCCACCAACTCCGCCGAGCCGCCCTGATGTACCGCACGGCGTAGATGTTCGGTTCGTTGCGGGTTGAGGGCGCGTTCTGGCCCCTGCGATGCGACGGAGGGTGCCGTGGTGCGTGAGACCTCGGCGCTCTGGTGAGCGCGCTCTCCGTTGGGGTCGACGGCGTGTGCCCTCACCGCTTGGTCGGGCATCGGTCGGCGACTCCACGGCAGCTCAGGCTCCGCTCCGAACGTGCCGGCTGCGGCTGATCACCGGCCGCCGGCCGGAGCGAGGCCGGCCCGCGCGCTCCGAGCTCACCGGCACGCCCGGTACGGGTAGTCAACCGCCGAAGGCGGCGTGGCTGCGGTCTGTCGCAGGAACCGTTGCCGGTCCGAACCTGGGTTGTTGCGGCTCGGCCGAACGCTGTGGGCCGTGGAAGAGCGCACACGAGCAGCTGTGGACCGCCGATGGCACCTGGCGGACGATCCTCGATCGCGTGATCGTTCAAGGCGATTCGGTGGGCGAGGTCGGGTGGATCGTCAGCGTCGGGCTGCGCGACCGGTCGGGCCGCGGGATCGCGGTCGAGCCGCTCGCGGTCGAGGGCGAACGGCCCGAACGGTCCCGCGGCGCGGTTGAGCACCACGATCCACCTCGCCGTCGACCGGCGCGGCCCGCCGACGGAAAGCCCCCCGGCGCCCAGGCCGGTGATACGCCGCTGCTCGATCGCATCCGGATCGCCCGGGATCGCCCGGATCGGTCCGGGCCGACCCTGCCCCGAACGGTCCGACCAGATCGCAACGGCCGCCCAAAGGCCGGGCAAGACAGGTCACTCCCGGCGGCACCGGGGCAGCGGCGGCACAGCCTCGCCATTACACACGAACCCTAAATGGACGTCGATCCCCTCAGAACCAGGCGGCACGGCCGCACGTGCCGCCCCGGGGCCGGCTCCCCATTGATCGCCGCCAGCAGCAAATTCGCCGCCGAACGCCCCAGCCCATCCAGATCCATGTCGACGCTGCTCAACGGCGGCTGGCTGGCCGAGACCATCACGTCCCAATTATCGAACCCGATCACCGCGACATCCTCCGGCACCCGGCGCCCGGCCCCGCGCAACGTGTCGACGACACCGCGAGCGATCTGGTCACTACCGGCGAACACCGCGTCGAAATCAGTCCCGTCCGCCAGCAGCAACGCCGCCGCCTGGCGGCCCCAGGCCTCGCTCCACTCGCCGTACAGCGGGGGCCGGACGAGCGAGTCCGCGACCGCCGCGGCCCGGCCGATCGCCGACTCGTGGTGTTCCGGCCCGGTGACGTGCGCGATCCGCCGCCGTCCGATCGCCTGCAGGTGCTCGACGGCCTTGGCCGCGCCGCCCGCCTCGTCGGGGATCACCGAGCAGTCGCCCGGGTCGGTCGAGCTGATGAACGCGTACACGACCGGCACCGGCAGGTCGGGGGCGAGCGGAGCCCGGGCCTGGGCCCGCCTGCCGGTCACGATGATGCCGTCGACCCGGCGGGTGAGCAGCGTCCGCAGGTAGTACTGCTCGCGGATCGGGTCGTCGCGGGCGTCGCACAGCAGCACCGACATCTGGCCGGCACCGAGCGCGTCCTCGGCGCCCAGCATCAGCGGAATGCTGAACCGGCCGATGCTGTCGGTGGTGATCATCCCGACCGTGTAGGTGCGCCCGGCCTTCAGCGTGCGGGCCGCCGCGTTCGCCTCGAAGCCGAGCCGGTCGGCCGCCTCCCGCACGCGCTCGCGGGTTTCCGCCCGTAGCGTCCCCCGGCCGTTGAGCGCCTTGGACGCGGTGCCCACCGACACCCCGGCCAGCGCGGCGACGTCACGAATGGTCGCGAGCCGATCTGTTTTCCGCACGGCGTTTCCTCCCCGACTCCCGGCGAAGGGTACCTCTTCGCCGTTGACACGCTGAGAGCGGCAGCCCTAGATTCCCGGCAAACGGTTTCCGAAGTTGCCGGAATCGCGAGGCCCCGACGTCCAAGGAGGCACCGATGGGCCAGCTCCGACCACGTTTAGCTCTCGTCATCGCCGCAGTCCTGCTGTCCGCCGCCTGCCAGAGCGCGGGCGACACCACCGCGTCCGGCGGCACCGAGGCCAAGGACGACGGTTCGACGATCACGATGTGGACCCGCTCCGCCACGGCCACGTTCACCCAGACGCTGGTCACCGAGTACAACAAGACGCACCGGAACAAGGTGAAGCTGACGGTCATCCCGTCCGACACCTACCAGCAGAAAGTCGGCACGGCGAGCGGCGCCAAGAAGCTCCCCGACGTCCTGGCCGCCGACGTCGTCTACGCGCCGAACTACGCGTCCAAGGGGATCTTCCAGGACCTCACCGCGAAGGTCGACACGCTGTCGTTCAAGGGCACGCTGGCCCCGGCGCACATGAAGACCGCCACCTACGACGGCAAGGTCTACGGCGTCCCCCACGACATCGACCTCTCGGCCGTCTTCTACAACAAGGTGCTGTTCAGGAAGGCCGGCCTCGACCCCGACAAACCGCCGACCACTTTGGACGAGCTCTACGCCGACGTGAAGAAGATCGACGCGCTCGGAAACGGCGTCGACGGGTACTTCTTCGGTGGCTCCTGCCCCGGCTGCACGCTGTTCACGACCTGGCCGATGATCTGGGCCTCGGGCGCGAACGTGTTGAACGACAAGGGCACCGAGTCGACGGTCGACAACCCGGCGGCGGCCAAGGTCTACGAGCTCTACAAGCGGATGTACAAGGAGAAACTCGTCCCGACCGCGGTCAAGAACGAGGGCGGACCGACGTGGACGCAGGCGTTCGGCGAGGGCAAGATCGGCATCCAGCCGCTCGGCGCCACCGCGCTCCAGACGTTCAAGGAGGGCCCGAAGCTCGAGATCGGCGTCGCTCCGATCCCCGGCCTCACCGGCGGCGAGAGCTCGTTCGTCGGCGGCGACGTGATCGGCATCGGCGCGAACACCACCAAGGCCGCCCAAGCCTGGGACTTCATCTCCTGGACGCTGTCCGAGAAGGCGCAGGTCGAGGTCGTCGCGAAGAACAAGAACATCACGGTCCGCAGCGACCTGGCCGACAACGCCTACGCGAAGCAGGACCCGCGCCTCGGCGTGTTCAACCAGCTCGCGGGCAAGGGCCAGACACCGATCTCGGTGAACTTCGGCAAGACGTTCAACGACCCGAGCGGCCCCTGGACGGCCACGATCGTCGACGCGGTGTTCGGCTCCGGGACGTCGGCCGACGCGCTCGCGAAACACAACCCGAGCATCACCGAGTCGCTGTCCTCGGGCGGCTGAGCATGGTGGCAACACTCTCCCGCCCGGCGCGCAGCGTCCGGGCGGGAGCCCCCGCCGGCCGCGGACCGGGCCGCGGCCGGCGGCGGCTGGGCCTGCTCTATTCCGCGCCGATGGCCGTGATCGTGCTGCTGCTGTTCGTGCTCCCGCTCGTGCTGATGTTCTGGATGTCGTTCAACCACTGGCCGCTGCTCGGCGCGTCCGCCCCCAACGGGGTGGAGAACTACTCCGCGCTCTCCGACCCGCTGTTCCTCCGCGCGATCTGGTTCACGCTGAAGTACACGCTGGTCACGACCGTCGTATTGAGCCTGGTCGCGTTCGGGCTGGCGCTGCTGATGCAGGAGGCCCGCCGCGGCGTCGGCTTCTTCCGCACGATCTACTTCCTGCCCGCCGCGGTCGGGCTCGGCTCCGCGAGCCTGCTGTTCTACGGCCTCTACAACACCGGCGACTCGCCGTTGAACACGCTGCTCGCCGACGTCGGCCTCGGTCCGGTCGACTGGCTCGGGACGAACGGCAGCGCGCTGTCGTCGACGATCGGCATGATCACCTGGCGCTTCGCCGGGTTCTACATGCTCATCCTGCTGACGGGTCTGCAGAGCATCGAACCGGTGCTGTACGAGGCCGCGCGCACCGACGGCGCCGGCCGCTGGCAGATCATGCGGTACGTGACGTTGCCGCTGCTGCGGCCGACGCTCGCGCTGATGACCGTGCTGTCGGTGACCGGCTCGCTGCTGGCGTTCGACCAGTTCTTCATCATCACCGGCGGGCGGCACGACACGACGACCGTCGCGATCGACATCTACCGCGAGGCGTTCCTCAACCAGGACCTCGGCCGGGCCTGCGCGATCTCGGTCGCGGTGCTCGCCGTGCTGATCCTGCTCAACGCCGTCCAAATGCGTCTGATCCGCAGGGAGGACTGATGAGAAAGGCGGGTTACTACAGCACCACGACGGTGCTGGCCGTGCTCTTCCTGCTGCCGATGATCTGGACGCTCTACTCGTCGACGCACGGCCCGCAGGCGACGAACGGAGCCGGCGGCTGGGGCGTCGACAACTACGAGCGGATGTCGAGGTACGGCGAGGGCATCGGGCTCTACGTGCTGAACACGACGGTCGCCGCGCTGGTGACCGTGCTGGTCACGGTCGTCGCGACCACGCTCGGCGGGTACGCGATGGCCCGGCTGTCGTTCCCGGGCAAGAACCTGCTGTTCCTGGTCACGCTGGCGATCCTGATGGTGCCGTACACGACGATCCTGATCCCGCTCTACATCGTGCTGGGCTGGCTCGGCCTGCAGAACTCGCTGATCGGGCTGGGCCTCGTGCTGGCGATGTTCCAGCTGCCGTTCGGGCTGTTCATGATGCGCAACTCGTTCGAGGCGCTGCCGGTCGAGCTGGAGGAGGCCGCGCTGATCGACGGGTGCACTCCGGGTGGAGCATTGCGGCGCGTTCTGCTGCGCGGGGTGGCGCCGGGCATTGTCACGGTCGCGTTGTTCTCGTTCCTGGCGTCCTGGAACGAGTTCGTCGCTCCGTTGATCTTCCTCACCGACGGCACCAAGTTCACGCTGCCGATCGCGCTCTACAACCTGCAGTCGGGGAACCTCGGCTCGATCGACTACGGCGCGCTGCAGGCCGGTGTGGTCACCGCGGCCCTGCCCTGCGTGCTGGTGTTCCTGCTGCTCCAGCGCTACTACGTCAGCGGCTTCAGCGCGGGCGCACTCAAAGGCTAAGGGGTCTTCACGATGTCCGACACGACTCTTCTCGCCGCGGCCGGACCGGCCGCCCCCACCATCGGCGCGCTGCGACCGCTCGGCCTGCGCGCGACGACGTTGCACCCGGACGGGCTGCTCGGGGCCTGGCAGCACCGCAACTCCACCGCGTCGCTGCCGCACTGCCTGGACCAGCTCGAAGCGGCCGGGAACGTCGGCAACCTGCGCCGGGTGACCACCGGAGCGGGCGAGTTCCGCGGGATGTGGTTCGCCGACTCCGACGTCTACAAGACGCTCGAGGCGGTGGCCTGGGAGATCGGTCGGGGCACGGGTTCGGTCGAGGTGCTCGACGACTTCACGACGCTCCTGGAGCAGGCCCAGGACGCCGACGGCTACCTGAACTCGTACTTCCAGACCGACCACCGCGACGAGCAGTGGGCCGCGCTGGTCTGGAGCCACGAGCTGTACTGCGCCGGGCACCTGATCCAGGCCGCGGTGGCCGCGTCCCGGGCCGGGGTGGGCGATCGGTTGCTGGCCGTCGCCCGCCGGTTCGCCGACCTGCTCGTCGCGCGGTTCAGCGTCGAGGACGGCGTGTGCGGGCACCCGGAGATCGAGACCGCGCTGGTCGAGCTGTACCGGGAGACCGAGCACCGGCCCTATCTGGACCTGGCCGCCCGGTTCGTCGAGCTGCGCGGCCGCGGGCTGCTCGGTGACGAGCCGCGGTTCGGGCGGCACTACTACCAGGACCATCTCCCGGTCCGGGAGGCCGACGAGGTGACCGGCCACGCGGTCCGGCAGCTCTACCTGCTGGCCGGCGTCGTCGACGTGGCCGTCGAGACCGGCGACGCCGGGCTGCTGGACGCCGCCGCCCGGCTCTGGGAGTCGGCGTTCGGCACCAAGACGTACCTGACCGGCGCACACGGCTCCCGGCACCGGGACGAGGCGTTCGGCGACCCGTACGAGCTGCCGCCCGACCGCGCCTACGCCGAGACCTGCGCGGCGATCGCCAGCTTCTCCTGGAACTGGCGGATGCTGCTGGCCACCGGCGGCCACCGCTACGCCGACGAGCTGGAACGCGTCCTCTACAACGGGATCGCGGGCTCGACCGCCCGGGACGGCACGCACTTCTTCTACTCCAACCCGCTCCAGCTGCGCACCGGGCACGAGGGCTCGCACGAGGACGCCCCGTCGGAGCGGCTGTCCTGGTACTCGTGCGCATGCTGCCCGCCCAACCTGGCCCGGCTCGTCGCGTCGCTGCAGAGCTACGTCGCGACGACGACGGACGCCGGGGTGCAGGTGCACCTGTACGCGGCGGGCCGCGTCGAGACGCCGTTCGGGGTGGTGGACGTCGCGACCGACTACCCGTGGGACGGCCGGGTGACGCTGACCGTCACGCCGTCGTCGCCGGGCACGGAATGGACGCTCGACCTGCGGATCCCGGGCTGGTGCACGTCGGCCACGCTGGACGGTTCGCCGGTCGCGGGCGACTACGCGTCGGTGACGCGGGCCTGGCAGCCGGGCGAGCAGGTCGTGCTCTCGCTGCCGATGGAGCCGCGGGTGACGTCCGCGCATCCGCGGGTCGACGCGGTCCGGGGCTGCGTCGCGCTGCTCCGCGGGCCGCTGGTCTACTGCCTCGAACAGGCCGATCTCGACGTCCGGCGGGAAGACGTCCGCCTGGAAGACGTCCGCCTGGACGACGGAGCGCCGATCGAGGCGGAGCCGAGGGACGGCGCGATCCCGGTCGTGCTGACCGCGCACGGGGCGGTGGCGTCGTCCGAGGGCGCACCGCTCTACGGGGGCGGGCCGTCCGGCGAGCGGGCGCCGGTCACGCTGACCGCGATTCCCTACTTCCTGTGGGCCAACCGGGAGCCCGGCGCCATGCGGGTGTGGATCCCTACCGCGACCGGGCCTCGATCATGAGGCGGTCGATCGCCGCGCCGAGCGTGGCGAGCTTCTCGGTGTAGCGGCAGACGCCGCCGTGGGCGCCGACGTGGTCGGCGTACCGGCAGCCCAGGTTGGAGAAGACCGCGACGACGTAGTGCCTCGGCCGCCGGCCCGGCAGCGCGGTGACGATGCCCGCGTCGGCGCCCGCGCTCTCGACCAGGCCGGTCTTGTGGTCGAACTCCACCTGGGCGTCGCCGGCGCAGCCCCGGACGTCGCCGCTCCAGACCCGGCCGGCGACCGACACGATGCCGGTCGAGGTGTCGATCCAGCGGCTCGGCACCCGCTGCGGGATGCCCGGGGCCGGATAGCTCTGCCCGCACCAGTTGGCGGTGGACAGCGCCTGGTTGAGCCCCTGCTCGGCCAGGCGGCCGCGGATCGTGTGCCGGGAGCTCCGGCTGAGCGTTCTCGTCGTGACCGGTTCGCCGGTGGGCGTGCGCCAGAGAATTCCGGGGGCGTCGGTGAACAGCAGCAGGAGGCGCGCGGTGTCGAGCGCGGTCATCGTCAGGCCCTCGAACGACCAGCCGCCGCCGTCGGCGCCGTCGGTGCCGCGGATCTGCAGCGTCGTCAGCCCGAGGTCGCGCAGCTCGGCGTTCGTCGGGGTGACGCCGCCCCGCTCGTGCAGCAGCATGAGCAGCGCGCAGGTGGCCCCGTTGTCGGAGTACGTCAGCATCGCGTCGAGCCACCACGACACCTCGTGCGTGCCCGGCTGCCGTCCGCCCGGGCAGGTCGCCTTGCGCGGCCGGTAGTCGTAGGTCTCGTCGAACCGGACGCCGCCCCGGTCGGCCAGCCGGCCGATTCCGAACGCGACCATCAGCTTGAACACCGACGCCGGGTACGGCGCCATGAACTCCAGCGGCTTGGACGCCCGGGCCGGGATCAGCGGGTCGGTCCGTCCGTGCGCGGCCCAGACGTCGTTGCTCCAGTGGGTCCAGTCGACCCCGGGCGCGGACCAGTTCTGCGACACCGGCACCGCGACACCGTGCGGGTAGTCCTGCGAGAGCAGCGTGTTCGCGGCCGCGACCGGCCGCCCGGCGTCGTCGAGCTCGATCACCGCCGCGTCGACGTTCGGCACCGCGGGGGGTGGGGCGCCGGTCTTCGCGTTCACCACGTCGTCGAACCGCTGCGCGTCGACGATCCTCCGCAGGCGGCGGCCCAGCCAGGCGGAGCGCTCGGAGTCCTGGGCCGGGCCGGTCGTCTCGGGAACCGCGGGCCCGCTCGGCCCCACCGACCCGTCCGGGACGACCGGCGCGCTCGCCACCGCCGGACGGGACCCGGGCCGCGCGCCCGCGTCGTCCTGGCAGCCGGTGACGACGCTTCCGAACAGCACGGCGCCGACGAGCAGTGCGGCAACCACGGTCGTCCGACGCACCTATCCCCCTATTTGCCCCCGTTAGGCCCATTCAAGCAGCGCAACGAAGATCGGTGAGGGAACACGCGGACACGTCAGTCGGCGGGCTTCAGCTCTCCCCAGTAGCCCTTCCGCCGCCCCTTGGCGTCCAGGCCCGTGACCAGCACGATCGCGCCACGCTGCCACTCCCCCACGACCAGCACCCGGCCGTCGGCCCGGACGCCCCGCGGAGCCGTCCAGGGGCAGCTCACCTCGTACCGCGTCTCGTCGGCGGCGACCTCGAGCACCGGCACGAAGGCGCTGGTCTTCACGATGTGCCCGACGTGCCACGGAGCCCGCCCGGTGGCGAACGCGTCCCTGGTCCTGCGTGCCTCGCGCCGGAACCGCGGGATCGTGCGCACGGCCAGCCAGGTCATCCAGGCTCCCGCCGCCAGCATGACCGGGATCCAGACCCACCGCGGGGTGTCGGTGGAATCAAGAAACGCCGCCGCCGCGACGAAGCAGATCCCGAACGCCAGCAGGCCGGCCCCGTTCCAGCCGGAGACCCGGATCAGACGACGCAACTCGCGGTCCACCGTCGCCCGCAGCTCGGCCGGCGGCGGGTCGAGGGCCTCCGCCGGCGGCGGGTCGAGAGCCTCGGCCGGCCGGCCCTCGGCGACGGCCCGGGCGTCGAGCACCCGCATCCGCCAGACGCAGAGCGGCACCAGAATTCCGAACTGGTACAGCGGGCTGACGAACGACCAGATCCAGTACGGAACCCCGAGTTCGAGGAGCCCGAGCCCGGCGAGCGTGCCGCCGAGCCAGATCAGCCACACCGACGGGCGGGCCAGCACCAGCAGCAGGTACTGGACCGGCGTCCGGTGGATCCTCTCGACCGGCGCCGGGCTCTCGTCGGTCATGGCTTCAGCTCTCCCCAGAAGCTCTTCGGCCGGCCCTTGTGATCGACGCCGGTCACCAGCACCACCGCACCGCGCCGCCACTCCCCGACGACCAGCACCTCGTCGTCGGCCCGGACGCCCGGCGGGGACGACCAGCCGCAGGTCACCTCGTACCGCGTCTCCTCGTCCGGGATCTCGACGACCGGGTCGCCGACGTTGATCCGCACGATGCGTCCGACGCGCTGCGGCACGGTCCCGGCGACGAAACCGTCCCGGGTCTCCCGGGCCGCGGCCTGGAACCGAGGGATCACCCGCAGGACCATCCAGCACATCCAGCCGCCGCCGCCGACCACGAACGGTATCCACACCCAGCGGGGAATGTCGTCGGTCGGGAGGAAGATCGACGCGAAGACCAGCACCGCGAGAGCCAGCACGAGGTACCGGCCCACCCGGTCGTAGCGGAACAGGCCGCGCAGGGCGTCGTCCACGGTCGCGCGCAGCGCAGCCGGTTCGAGGGCCTCGGCCGGCAACCGGCGCGGTTCGGGCACGGCCAGCCGGCCCTCGGCGACGGCCCGGGAGTCCAGCACTCGCATCCGCCAGGCGCAGAGCGGCACGAGGACGGCGGCCGCGTACACCGGGCTGCCGAGCGTCCACATCCAGCGCGGGAGCAGCAGCGAGAACACCGCGAGCCCGACGGCGACGCCGCCGAACCAGATCAGCCAGATCGAGGGGCGGGCCAGCACCAGCAACAGGTACTGAACCGGCGTCCGGTGGATCCGCTCGACCGGCTCAGCGTTCCCATCGGCCACGGCGGCAGCGTAGGGCACCCGATTGGTGGTTCGGGTCACACTCGCAAACTAGCGCTGCTAACTTCGGTGGTTCCCCGCGGTACCTCGTCCAACGAAGGGCGTGCGCGATGTACTTCACCCGGCTATGGCGGCGACAGCTCGACCACTACCCCGCGACCGCGCCTCGCGCGTTCTACCTCGGCATCGTCGTCCTGGCGACGATCGTCCTGTACTACGAGCTCTACATCCAGGGAGCCGTGGCGACGCAGATCATCGCCGAGTACGGCATGACGCTCCGGTACTTCGTCCTGGTCTCGATCGTCGGTAACGCGGCCGGCGCGCTCGCCTCGGTGGTGGCCGGGCTGGCCGACCGCTGGGGCCGGGCGAACATGGTGGTGGCCGGGCTCCTGGTCACCGCGCTGATCATCCTGGCCGGGCTGCCCAACGCGTCCTCCCGGCTGACCTACCTGGTGTTTTTCAGCGTGCTGAGCTTCGTCGAGGGCGTCGTCCTGGTGGCCACCCCGGCGCTGATCCGCGACTTCTCGCCCCAGCTCGGGCGGGCGTCGGCGATGGGGTTCTGGACGCTCGGGCCGGTGATCGGCAGCCTGGTCGTGACCACGGTGTCGTCGAACACGCTGCCCAGCCACCCGGACTGGCGGTTCCAGTTCTACGTCTGCGGCGTGATCGGTCTCGTCGTGTTCGTGCTCGCACTGGTCGGGCTGCGTGAACTCTCGCCCGGCATCCGCGACCAGCTGATGGTGAGCCTGCGCGACCGCGCGCTGGTCGAGGCGCGCGCGGCCGGCATCGACCCGGCCCGGGCCGCCGCCCACTCCTGGCGGGACATGCTGCGCCCGGACATCGTCGGATCGGCGTTCGCGGTGAGCGTGTTCCTGCTCTTCTACTACTTCGCGGTCGGGTTCTTCGTCATCTACTACGCCATCCAGTTCGGGTACTCCGAGGCCCGGGCCAACAGCCTGGCCAACTGGTACTGGATCTCGAACGCGATCGCGCTGGTGGTCGTCGGCGTCGTCTCCGACCGGCTGCGCGTCCGGAAGCCGTTCATGGTGGCCGGCGGGGTCGTGAGCGCGGCCGGCGTCGCGGTGTTCGCGCTGCTCACGACCCATCCTGAGACCGGCTACTACACGTTCGCCTGGCTGCTCGTCGTGATCTCGGCCGGCGGCGGCGTCGCCTACTGCGCCTGGATGGCCGCGTTCACCGAGACCGTCGAGCGGCACAACCCGGCCGCGACGGCCACCGGGCTGGCCGTGTGGGGCAGCCTGCTGCGGGTCATCGTCGTGCTGTCGCTGATCGGGCTGATCCTGGCCGTGCCGTCGGCGAACGCGCTGGTCGATCACGGCTCGAAGGTCCAGACGCTGGCGACGAAGTACGCGTCCGAGCTCGGGACCGCGGCCAAGATCTCCCCGTCGACGAGCGACACGCTGGCCCGGGAACCGGGCAACCAGGTCGTCCAGGCGGTCGCGGTGGCGGAGATCGCCGGCCTGCCGGTGACGACGGTCGGCGCGGTGCTGACCACCGAGCAGAAGTACCCCGACGTCTCGCTCGCGCCGCCGGCCGAGCAGCAGGCCGTCGCCCAGTACGGCGACCGGGTGAACGCGGCCGTGGGCGCGCTGACCGCACTCGGGAAGGTCCCGGCCGAGGACCTGGCCTACCTGAAGGAGCACGGCGCCGCCGTGCAACGGGCCCAGCAGAACGCGCCGCACGAGTGGCAGCGGTGGTGGTGGGTCGCGTTCGCCGGCCAGGTGATCTTCCTGCCGTTCGTGTTCCTGCTGGCCGGACGCTGGAGCCCGCGCCGGGCGGCCCGCGATGCGGCCGAGCACGAGGCCGCGGTCGAGCGCGAGCTCGCGTCGATCCGGGGGTGAACCACGAGAGGGTTACGTGGGCGAGGAGCCCACGTAACCCTCTCGGAGGTACTACGCGTACACGTTCAGCACTGAACCGGTCGTGGCCTGCACGAGCGCCGCCTGTTGCCGAGCGGCGTCCGCCTGCCGGTCGCGGGTGTCCGCGACCCGCTCCTGGGCGGTCAGCTCACCGACGCGCTGCTGCGCGTCGGCCCGCTGCTGTCGTAGCTCGGCGTTCGCCGCCGCCCGATTGTCGTTCGCGTCGCGGACGGCCGCGTACGAGGCGGGGCGGTAGTCGGCTTTACCGGTCACGGCTAACAGGGACATATCAGCTCCAGAGAAAGGTGGGGTGAGGGAACGGGAACCCGAGGTGACCTCAGGTGTAGACGTCGAGCTTCGCCTTGGTCTTCGCCGTGTTGAGCTCGGCCTGGTCGCGGGCGACCTCGGCCTTCGCCGTCTTCAGCTCCGAGTTGGCTTGCTGCGCTGCCTGGGCCTTGCGCTCGGTTTCGACTTTCCGCTCGTCCACCTTCTGCTGGTCCTGCTTCACCTGCCGGCTCGCCTCGTCGACTCGGGTACTGCTGCTCGTCGACCGGGCCGGGGCGTGGAGCATCCCGGATAATGCGGAGCTGGCCATGCTGGGCGCGCTAACGGACATCTGTACCTCCTCGGGGCAATCCGGCCGCGGCATCCGTGCCTGCGGTCCGAGCGTTGCACCCAAGGAGTCGGCAGCGGTGGGAGCCGAATGAGCAGTCGTCCGGAGATATTTCGTGACCCAGACCGCTTTCGCCGCGTCCCTGGGCGCGGCCGCCGCGTCCCTAAGCGGCGGCCGCCGGGAGGGCGATCGCGCGGAGGCGGTCGGCGTCGGTCTCGTCGAGGGTCTCGGCCAGTTCCAGCGCGTTGATGTCGGCCCAGACCTGCTCGGGCCGGGTGGCGCCGAACAGCACGCTCGCGACGGCCGGGTTGAGCAGCGGAAACGCCAGTGCCAGCGTGGCCGCGTCGGTGTGCAGGTCGGCCGCCAGCGCGGCCAGCGCGTCGCCCGCGGCCAGCGCGTCGGCGAACCGGGGATCGGACCGGTCGCCGGAGTGACGCCCGTCACCACCGGCGGCGTACTTGCCGGTCAGCAGCCCTCCGGCGAGCGCGTACGACGCCACGACGGCCGTGTTGGCCGCGGCCAGCGACCGGATCAGGTGGTCGTCCTCGACGACGTCCCGGCGCACGAGGCTGTACGGCAGCTGGGCCGCGGCCGGGCCGGGGAGCTTGTCCATGTCGGCGATCTGGGCCGCCTCGAGGACCTGCTCCGCGGTCCAGTTCAGGACGCCCCAGGCCCGGGCCTTGCCGGCCCGGATCAGCTCGACGATCTGCCCGACCGCGTCGGCGATCTCCAGCCCGGCCGGGGGCGCCTCGGCGTAGATCAGATCGACGTGGTCCAGCCCCATACGCTGGAGGGACGCGTCCAGCTCGGCGGCGGCCGACTGCTCGGGCCAGAACTCCCACCAGAGCTTGTTGGCGACGACGACCTCGTCGCGCTCCCAGCCGGCCGCGCGGAACAGCTCGCCGAACACGACCTCGGAGTAGCCGGTCGGGATCGGCGCGGAGCCGGTCTCGTCGTCGTACCGGGCGTCGTCGAGGAACGTGATCCCGGCGTCGCGGGCCGCCTGCATGACGGCGATGCCCTGTTCTCGGCTGATCCGCTCGAACGTCCGCCATGAGCCCAGCGCCAGCCTGCTCACGGTGAGCCCGGATGCGCCCAGCGCCCTCAACGGCATGTTCATGGTTTACGTCCTTCCCGGTCGGCGTGGGGTGTACGCGTCTCAGGCGTCTCAACTGCCAGCCTAATAGGTCGAAATAACCAACGTTCCGCCCGAAACTGACGCCTTGGTCGTTGTGCTGGGTGCAGGTGGCGACCCGGAGTCGTCGGCTGCCGCCGACCGCGACCGCCTGCCCGACGACTTCTTCCGACGCTCCGCGAGCCACGGGGACGCCCGAAGCCGGGAGTTGGGCCGGCCGACCCGGGCCGGCATCCCACCGACCGCCCGACGCGCGAGACGCGACGACGCGCAGCGCGCCGGCTCGGCAGAGGCTCGGCGCGAAGGCCGCCGCGAAGCCACCGACTGGTGCCTCGTTCCACGGGGCTTCCGCGGCGATCCATGACCGCCCGCCCCTCGCGGCGACCGGCCTACGGCTCAGGTGGACGCAGCGACGCTGGTTCGTGCGCCTCGCGGCCGTGGCGCCGGATCGGCGGTTCAGTCCGCGATGGACCGACGCGTGGTTCCGACTAGTGCTGTCCTGTGAATCGGTTGGGGCTCGGGTGGTTCGTCGGTACGAGGCCAGTGACGCCGTGGCTCCGAACGGGACGGCGCCGGCGCGTCAGTGTTCCGCCGGCTCGGCGGGTACGCCCCGCTCGGCGGCGATGTTCCGGTGCGGCTCGTTCCGAGGCAGGCACACGACGAACTTCGTGTCCCCCGGCACACTCTCGACGGTCAGGTCACCGCCGTGCCGGTTCACCACGATCCGCCAGGAGATGTCGAGCCCCAGGCCCGTCCCCTCCCCCACCGGCTTCGTCGTGAAGAACGGCTCGAAGATCCGCTCCTGGATCTCCTTCGGCACACCCGGCCCCGTGTCACACACCTCGACCTGAACCGGGCTGTCCGGATCCTCCGGCCGCCGCAGACTCGTCCGGATCGTCAGCGTGCCCTGGCCGTTCATCGCCCCGATCGCGTTGACGATCAGGTTCGTCCAGACCTGGTTCAGCTCACCGGGATACGCCGGAATCTGCGGCAACGTCCGGTCGTATTCCTTCACGACCGTGATGTCCTTCTTGTTGATCTTCCCCGACAGCATCACCAGCGTGCTGTCGATGCCCTCGTGCACGTCGATCCACTGGTGCGGCGCCCGGTCCAGCTGCGAGTACTGCTTCGCCGCGGTGACCAGCTCGGAGATCCGGCCCGAGGCCTGCGAGATCTCCATCATCAGCTGCTCGGTCTCGAGCGTGTAGCCGATCCAGTGCAGCGCCGAGTCCAGGTGCTCGCCGCCCAGCCGCGACTCGGCGTCGGAGAGCCACTCGACGTCGATACCGGCCGCGACCAGCGTCGGCGACAGGTCCCACGCGAACGGCACGTCCCGCTCCTCGAGCCAGTCCCCCAGCTCGTCCTCGCGGTCGTTGGCCTCGACCGGCGACAGGTCCTTGGCCTTGGCGCACCGCTCGACCGCGTCCTCCTGCAGGTCGACGAGCACGGCCAGGCGCTCGCGCGGAATGTCGCCCCGGGCCAGCGCGGCCAGCTTGTGCCGGGACTTCGCGACCCGCTCGCGCAGCAGCGACGCCGCCCGGGCGGTGGCCGCGGCCGGGTTGTTCAGCTCGTGGGTCAGGCCCGCGGTGAGCGAGCCGAGCGCCTGCAGCCGCTCCCGCTGCCCGACCGTCGCCTGGCTGGCCTGGTTGCCGAAGTACAGACCCTCCAGCAGGTGGACGGTCATCGGGAACCAGGTCGTCACCACGGTCGCGAAGTCCGCGGCCGGCAGCACGTAGAACTGGGACCTGGTGAGCGCGGTCAGCGTCTGCAGGTACCGCTGCGGCACGCGGTCGCCCAGGTAGGCCATGTACGAGCCGCCGTAGGAACCGGCCTGCGAGGTTCGCGAGATCTCCACCCGCGCACCGCTCACGTTCCGGCTCATCTTGATCGTCCCCGACAGCAGGACGAAGAAGCACGTCGCCGGGTCACCCTCGGCGTAGACGGTGGTGCCCGGCTCGCGCTCCTCGATCTCGCCGTGCTCGGACAACCAGGTCAGCTGCTCGGGGTTGAGGGCCTCGAACAGGAAGAGCTTCCGGAGCTCGTCAGGGCTCACCCGGTCGGCCATCGCAGTTCCCTCCGTCGCGCCTACGACAAGTGTGCTCCCTCAGGAGCTCAAGTAGCGGTGAACGAGCGTCACCGCCATCGCCCCTTCGCCGACCGCCGACGCCACCCGCTTCACCGACTGCGAGCGGACGTCACCGGCGACGAAGACTCCCGGAACACTGGTCTCCAGGGGGAACGGATCGCGGTCGGCATTCCATCCCTCCGGACGGGTGCCGTCGTCCCCCAGCAGGTCGGTGCCCGCGAGCACGAACCCGGACGAGTCCCGCGCCACCACACCGTCCATCCAGTCGGTGAGCGGAGCCGCGCCGATGAAGACGAACAGGAACCCGGCGTCGACCTGCTCGATCTCGCCGCTGTCCTCGTTCTTCAGATCCAGCCGCTGCAGCTGACCCTCGCCGACGCAGGCGCACACCGTCGTCCGGGTCTGCACGACGATGTTGTCGATGTCGGCGATCTGCTTGATCAGGTACGCGGACATCGACGCCTCGAGCGACGAGCCGCGGACGACGATCCGCACCCGGGCCGCGTGCCGGGACAGGAACACCGCGGCCTGACCGGCCGAGTTCGCCCCGCCGACGACCACGACCTCCTGGTCGGCGCAGGCCGGAGCCTCCACCGCCGCCGAGCCGTAGTACACACCGCGCCCGGTGAGGTCGTCGATACCGTCGGCGATCAGCCGCCGGTACGAGACACCGGTGGCGAGCACGACCGCGTGCGCCGCGATCTCCGAGCCGTCCTCGAACTTCACGCCCCGGGCCGAGCCCTTGACGGTCAGCTCGCAGACCCGGCGCGTGGTCAGGATCTCCGCGCCGAACTTGATCGCCTGCCGCCGGGCCCGCTCGGTCAGCTGCGCGCCGCTGACCCCGTCGGGGAACCCGAGGTAGTTCTCGATCCGCGAGCTGGTTCCGGCCTGCCCGCCGGTCGCCTGCTGCTCGACCAGCACCGTCCTTAAGCCTTCGGACGCCGCGTAGACCGCGGCCCCCAGCCCGGCCGGGCCGCCACCGACGATGATGACGTCGTAGAACTTCTCCGCCGGGTTCGTGGCCAGCCCGACCCGCGACGCCAGCTCGGTCGTCGACGGATTGCGCAGCACCTCGCCCTCGGGCGTCACGACCAGCGGGATCACGTCGGGCTGCTCGGGGTCGGCGTCGGCCGACTCCAGCAGGCGACGGCCCTCGGCGGTGTCGGCCAGGTACCAGCGGTACGGGACCTGGTTGCGGGCCAGGAAGTCGCGCAGCTCGAACGACGCGGGCGAGAACTGGTGCCCGACGACCTTGATCTCGTCGACCGGCGAGTCGCCGGCCGCCTGCCAGGTCGCGATCAGCGCGTCGACGACCGGGTAGAGCTTCTCCTCCGGCGGGTCCCACGGCTTGAGCAGATAGTGGTCGACGTCCACCACGTTGATCGCCTGGATCGCGGCGTCCGTGTCGGCGTACGCGGTCAGCAGCGCCCGGCGGGCGCGCGGGAACAGGTCCATCGCGGCCTCGAGGAACTCGATGCCGTTCATCTGCGGCATCCGGTAGTCGGCGAGGATCGCCGCCACCCGGTCGCCGCGGAGCTTGATCTCCTTGAGAGCATCCAGCGCCTGCGGACCGGAGTCGGCCCGCATCACCCGGTAGTCCTCGCCGTACCGACGCCGCAGGTCGCGCGCTACCGCGCGCGACACCGACGGATCGTCGTCGACGGTGAGCAGGACCGGCTTACCCATCAGCCCTCCCGGACACGCGGGGCGCCGATGCGCCCCGACCGGTAGCTAGTCTGCCTTGCCGACGTTGCGGTGGCATCAGCCTGGCCAGCCAGTCTGTGAGAGCACCAGCTCGTGGACCTGAGCGAACAGCGCGTTCGCCTGGCCCCGGGCGTCGGGGATGATCGCCTCCGGCTCGCTCAGGTCGGCCTCGGTCCGCCAGACGAACGGATGCGCGGTCTCGTCCGGCCGGCCCGAGTGGGCCAGCGCCACGTACTGATGGTCGACGTGAACGTGGTCCTCGCCGGTGTGCGCGTCCGGGCCGACCGGGATCTCGACGGTCCACCAGGGCGGCGACACGGCCCGGTAGGGGTAGCCGTCGGGCAGGCGCGGGTGCGGGGGCGGCAGCAGCGTCGCGGTGAGCCCGGTCTCCTCGGTGACCTCGCGGAGCGCCCCCTCGGCGGCGGTCTCGTCCGGCTCGATGTGACCGCCCGGCGGGATCCAGACGCCGAGCCGGGGATGGAACACCAGCCCGAGGCAGTACCGCCCCTCGACCAGCCCGAACACGAAGACGGTGGCGGTCGGCTCCTTGATCACGCCGCGAACGGTACCGCGTCTAGCGGGGGTGCCCGGCGCGCAGCCAGGCCACGTAGTCCGCGACCGCGGCGGGCAGGTCGAACGCGGGCCGGAACCCGGTGTCGGCCCGCAGCCGGGTCGGGTCGAGGTACGGGTCGCCGGGCACCGCGCGCTCGCTCCGGCCCGGGCTCAGCGCGACCTCGGCTCCGGGCACGGCCGACCGCAGGGCGTCCGCGAACCGCGCGTTGGTGACCGCGGCTCCGCCGCCGATGTTGTAGACCGCGTGCGGAAGGCGCTCCGCCGTCGCTACCGCCGCGATCGCCCGTCCGCAGTCCGGCGCGTAGATCAGGTCGACCGCGTCGTCCGCCTGAACGACCGGTGGATCCATCCCGCGGACAGCCGCGTGGACGAGGGCCGGGGCCGCGATGAACGGCGAGGCCGGTCGGCCTCCCGGCCCCCAGGCCGCGCCGATCCGGACGTGCACCACCTCGGTGGCGCCGGCCGCCGCGACCGGCAGCAGCACCTCCACGGCTTTCTTGGACGCCGGAATGCCCCCCGCCGACGCGACGGGCAACGGCGAATCCTCGCGCCAGACCGGGCCGGGAACGCCGCCGTAGACCCCGATCGTGCTCGCGACCGTGACCCGGGGCACGCCCCAGGCGACCGCCGCCGCGACCACGTTCAGCCCGGCCGTGACGTTGGCCCGCAGCTCGTCGACGACCGGCACCGAGCCGGGCCGGACACCGGCCAGATGGACGATCCCGGTGACCGGATAGCGGCCGCCGAGAGCGAGTAACGCCCCGAGGTCGGTGCAGTCCAGCGGCTCGACGACGAGCCGGCCGGTGCGCCCGGCCGGCGCCGAGCGGCCGACCGCGAGGCACTCCTCGCCCAGGTCGAGCAACGCCCGCGCGGTGTGCGTTCCGAGGAAGCCGAGACCTCCGGTGACCAGGATCATGCCCACTCCTCCGGTATCATTAGCTGGCTAACGTTAGCTAGCTAATGACCTCGGCGGCAATAGGGTTCGACGCATGACCGATCTGCTCCGGCTGTTCACGCGAGCGCACAAGCTCCTGCAGGCCGCCTCCGACGAGGCGATGAGCGCGCACGGCGTCCGGGTGGGGCAGAACCTGGTGCTGGAGGTGCTCTGGGCCGACGACGGCCTGACTCCCGGCGACCTCGCGACCCGGCTGCGGGTGAGCACGCCGACCGTGGTGAACGCGGCGACCCGCATGGAGGCGGCCGGCCTGATCACCCGCCGCCGCGACGACGCCGACGCCCGCCTGGTCCGGCTCTACCTGACCGACGCCGGACGGAACGCCGAGGAGCCGGTGAGAGCGGCCCGGAAGGCGCTGGCCGAGAAGGTCACCGCCGAGTTCACCGCCGAGGAGCGGGCCGCGACCGAGTCGGCCCTGATCAAGATCATCGGAGCCCTCGAGAGGCCCTGAACGGTAGACGCCTAATCGCGTTGGCGCCTACCGAACAGGCCGGCCCCCCCGGTCCGGAACACCACACCGTCCCCCTCAGCACGGATCCGCGGCCCCTGCGGATGTCCACCCGTGCCCTCGTGGTGGTGCGGTTCGACCGTACGGTGACGCGGGCCACGCCGGAACCGTCTCGGTCCCGGGATTTTTGCTGGTCGGCCCCTTGGGGGCGGGCACTAAGGAGTGTCCGATGCAGACCCTCCCGTGCTGCCGGACGTCCCGCCGGCCCGCAGGTGCTGCTCGAGCACCCCGACCAGCTCGACGATTCCCTCGAACCGAGCCTCGGTGAGGGTGCCCGGACGTGCAACGCTGCCCTCGAGCCGACCCTGTGCGCTCTGGCTCAGCTCAATAATGAGACGCATTCCGCCCCCCGTCAGTGCCACTGCCGAGTCAGCGTAGAAATGTCCGCCTCGGTTGTCTTCCGGGATCACCCCTGGGAATCCGGCCCGGTACCCCTTGGTCGAGCCCGGGGCCCGGCGGCCCGGCCCAAGGGGTCAGCTCGACGAGCGGCTGGCGAGATGGCGCAGCTCGATCCGGTCACCCACGCCGAGCTTGCGATAGATGCTCGTCAGGTGCCCCTCGACCGTTTTGACGCTCAGCGAGAGCTCGGTCGCGATCTCCTTGTTGGTGCGGTTGCGTCCGATCAGCTTGGCGATGCTCAGCTCGGTCGCGGTCAGCCCGGCGAACACGGCTTCCGGGGTCTCGATCGACAGGCCCAGGGTGCGGGCGGCGTCCACCGCCTGCTCGGCGTAGGCCGTCGCCCCGAGGGCGCGGGCCTGGAGCAGCGCGGTGCGTAACGCGGCCGCCGCGGGCGCGCGGCGCTCCAGCGTCGCCAGGATCTGACCGGTCAGCAGGTTGATCCGGGCCCCCTCGAGCGGGAGCCCGATCTCGGTGGCCAGCCCGAGCGCGTCGCCGGCGTGCCGCAGCGCGTCCTTCAGGCGGTTCTCGGCCAGCGCGATCTGGGCCTCGACCCGGGCGATGCTCAGCTGGACCGACCGGCGATCGGGCCGGGCCAGCCCGGCCCGGAACGCGGCCAGCGACGCCCGGGCCTCGGCCGGACGCCCGAGCTGGGCCAGCGCGTCGGCGCGCAGCGGCCCGAACAGGTGCGTGCCGGGCTCCTGCGAGTCGTAGTGCTGCTCGATGTCGGACGCGGCCGCGAGCAGCGCCGAGGCGTCTCCTTTGGCCTGGGCGATGGCGGCCAGGCCGCCGGCCGCGTAGGCCAGGCCGGAGCCCGCCCCGATCAGACCGGCCCAGTGCGCCGCCGCCCGCACGTGCCCGTCGGCCGCCGCCCACTCCCCCCGAGCCGCCCGGGGGTAGCAGGCCAGCGCGTGCAGGATCGCGTACTCCCAGACCCGTAGGTTCTCCTCGGCGTCCCCGAGCGACAGCTCGGCGTGCAGCACCGAGTCGGCGAGCTCGCCGCGCCGGTACTCGACCTCGGACAGGAACCCGAGGGCCTGCCCGATGCGCAGCGCCTCCCCGGCGGTGGCCCTGGCGACCGCCTGGCGCAGGTCGCGGTCGGCCTCGGCGAGCCGGTCGGTCCAGAGCGCGATCATCCCGCGGGCGCAGAGCGCGTCGAGCGCGCCGGCCGCGCCGGGGGTGTCGGCGTCGGTGAGCGCGGCGGCGGCGTCCTCGGCCTGGCCGGAGAGGGCCAGCCCGATCGCCCGCGCGAACCGGGTGTACGCGGCGACCCAGGGCTCGGTCCAGGGCGCCTCGATCGCCTCGATGCCGTACTCGGCCATCTCGGCGTAGTTCAGCGTGAGGATGCCGATGATCGCGAGCTGCGCGGCCACCCGGGGGCGCAGGTCGGCGGGGTGATCGGGGGAATCCCCGGCCCGGAGGGCGGTGAGCGACCTCCGGAGCAGCTCCGACGCCTCCGGGATCCGGCCGCCGAGCAGCAGCTGGTATCCCTCGACGTAGTCGGTCCACGGCCCTTCGCCGGTGGCCGCGACGTCGCTCTCGTAGTCTTTCGCGCCGGCCGCGTCGCCCGCGACCAGCAGCGCCTCGACCGTGGTCAGCACCCGGGCGGCGCGGGCCGGGCCACGCGGGGTGAGCTCCAGCGCGTGCCGGTACATGGCCGCGGCCGCGCTCAGGTCGCCCGACCGCCAGCGCTCGCGGGCGGCCTGCTCGGCCTCGTCGGCGAGCTCGGCGTCGATGCCCCCGGCGGCCGCGGTGAGCCGGTGGGCGAGCGCGTCCGGGCCGCCGAGCAGCGCGGCCCGGCGGTGCAGCTCCTGCCGCTGGGCGAGCGCCCGGTCGTGGTAGAGCGACGACCGGGTCAGCCGGTCGGCGAACTCGAACTCGCGGCCACCGGCACCCGGCACCTCGACGATCAGCCCGGCGGCCAGCGCCTCGGTGGTCGCGCCGGTCAGCGCGGCCCCGTCGAGCGACGCGACCGCGGCCGCGTCCGACAGCCGGAACCGCTCGCCGAGGACGGCGGCCGCCGACACCAGGTCGCGGGTCGCCGCCCGGCAGGTGGCCAGGTGGGACGCGATCGTGCCGGCGATCGAGTACGGCGCGGGCAGCGGGCTCGAGTCCGCGGCCAGCGTCCGCATGGAGAGCTGCGGGAGGAGGTGACGGACGTGCAGCGGGTTGCCGTCGGTGAGCTCCCAGAGCCGCGCGGCGGCGGCGGGCGAGAGCCCGGGCCGGCCGTGGACCGCGGCGAGCTGCATCAGCTCGTCCGGGACCAGGCCCTCGATCTCGAGGGCGACCCCGCGGTCGGACTCGATCATCCGGCGCCAGCCGTCGGGCAGGCCGGGGTTGGGCTGACCGTCGGGGATGCGCCGGACGGCGCCCGGCGGATGGTGGACGACGACGACCATCACCGGGGCCGAGTGCAACCGGCGGGCCGCGTAGCGGATCGCCTCGATCGACGCCCGGTCAGCCCAGTGGGCGTCGTCGACGACGAGCACCAGCGGAGCCGCCCGGGACAGGTCACCGGCCAGCGCGTCGCCGATGAACACCGGGTTCGCGTGCGGGTCGACCGAGCGGATCGACTCCGCGGTCGCGGACCCCGGTAACCGGCCGACGGTCAGCCGCAGGATCTCCCACTGCAGGTCGACCTCGTTCTCGTCGGCCGCCAGCCACAGCGTGGTGACGCCGGACAGGCCGTTGAGGAACTCCTCGACGAGACGGGTCTTTCCGGTGCCCGGCGCGCCGGTGACGCCGACGATCCGCGGATCGCCGCCGGCCGTCGCGGCCCAGGCGTCGGAGAGCAGCGCCAACTCCGGACCTCGTCCGACGAAGGAGCGGCTCAAGTCCATCGTGCTCCCCGGGCCGTTGCAGACAGTGCAGAGGACAGTGCAGTCAGGATAGGGGACGTTCCGACGACGGGCGGGTGCGCCGCAACCAGAGCAGCCCGAGGATCGGCAAAATCAGCGGGACGAACCCGTAGCCGCTGCCGAATCCCGACCAGACCGCCGCGTCCGGGAAGTCGTCGGGCACCAGCAGGCTCGCCGTCCCGACCGCGAGGACGCCGAGCAGCTCCACCGAGCAGCACCCGACCGCGACCCGCCACCACCGGACGCCGTCCCGGGCCAGCGCCACGGTGGCCACGATGTAGACGATCCCGGCGAACGCCGAGAGCAGATAGGCCAGCGGGGCCTCGGAGAACTTCGTCGCGATCTGGACGCCGGCCCGGGCCGTGGCGGCCAGCGCGAACACCGCGTACACGGCGATCAGGATCCGGCCGGGGCCGTGCGCGGTCCCGGTGGCCTCAGGCATCCCACACCTGGTTCATCCGCAGGACGAGGACCGGGATCACCAGACAGGCGACGCCGACCACGCCGCTGGCCGATCGGTTCTTCTCCGACCAGGCCCAGAACCAGCCGACCGGGAGGATCACCAGCGAAGCGGCGAGGTAGCCGATGAACGTGGCGAGCTCGTCCGGCGTCCGGTCGGTGGCCAGCTTCACGACCGCGACGATCACCTGGACGACCAGCAGCGCCTCGAGCCCGGCGACGCCGATCAGCAGCGGCCGGTGCGGCGCCTTCCCGCGGAGCAGCTCGACGCCCGCCCACAGCGCCAGCACCAGCGCGACGACCGTCACCGCGGTCGCCAGCCCGTCGACCACTCTTCCCTCCTCAGCCCGTCATTCGGGCTGAACCTACTACGAAGCGTCGACGGTTCTCAGGCCGGTACGGCAGCGGGTACCGCGCCGAGCACGACGTCGAGCGCCGGAGCCGTGACCCCGGTCAGCCGGCCGAACGCGAACCGCCGCGGATGGGCCCGGCCGTGCCGGTCGAGCAGCGCGCCGGTGCCGCTCCAGCCGGCCAGCTCACCCCGCTCGGCCAGCGTGCGCAGCAGCGGGTCGGCGCTGGCCCGGAGCGGGCCGTCGGCGGTGTCGGGCTCGATCAGCGTCCGCGAGGCGACCGGGCCGAGGACGAACGCGGCCCGGGCCGCGTCCGGGCGGACGGGCTCGCCGGCCGGGTGCGGGATCGCGACGCCGGCCCGGATCAGCGCGGCCCGCCGTTCGGCCCAGGCCGGGCCCAGCGAAAGAGTCCACTCCGGACGGCCCGATGGGAGCAGGTGGATGCGCGGCTCGCCGCCGCTGGGGCGGTACTCGCCGTACGAGTAGTGGCCCCCGCGCCCGAGCGTCAGCGGGGCGATCAGGTCCCCGGTGAGCGCGCCGGCGTCCCGCAGCAGGACGTCGACCCCGGCTGGGACGTCGGTGAGGTCGATCGCGTCACCCTCGCGCGGACGGCGGTAGCGGAGTCCGTGCCAGTCGGCGAAGTCGGCCCGGGCCCACTGCTCGGGCGTCGGCCGGGTGCCGGGCCGGCCCTGGGCGAGCAGCACGACGTCGGCGTCGAGCGGGCACCCGGACGCCAGCGCCACCGACTGCGGACCGTCCGGCCCCCCGGCTGTGTCGACGAGGTCGACCGCCGTGGTGCGGTGCACCCGGACGGCGTCCGGCAACGGCCCCGGACGAGGATCGACGACGTCGATCTGCAGGGGTGACCCGGACGCGGTCAGCCGCTCGAGCAGGTCGGTTCCGCGGGAGCCCGCGCCGACCAGAACCACCCGGTGCATGTGCCTGCTCCTTCGCCGTTCCGGTAAGGGTGGCACCACGATACGTTATTCCTATTGAACCGATAGGAATAATCGGTCTATCCTGGGCATGTGAGTTCTCCCAGGTTCCGATGTCGCCGGTCGGCACTGACCGCTCCCGTACCCCTTTAGAGACGCCGTAGACCCGCGCCGGGTTGCGGCGGAGAAGGAAATTCTCATGCCCGCACCACTGAAGCTCGGCGTGCGCCTGCCGGTCGGCCGCACCGGCCGCCCTCAGCTCACTCCGTCCGTCCACCGCGACGCCGCGGTCGCGCAGGCCCGGCGGCTGACCGCGCTCGCCGACATCCTGGGGTTCGACTACGTGTTCAGCGGCGGCGACGCCGGCCTGTCCAGCGAGACGACGCTCGCGCTGCTCGGCGCGGCCCGGCGGCTCACGGTCGTCGCCCCGATCTCGGTCACCGCCTGGCACCCGGCGCTGCTGGCCCGGTTCGGGGCGGTGGCGGCCCGGCTCTCCGGCGGCCGGTTCGCCGTCGACCTGCGCAGCAGCCCGCACCCCGACGACCACCGGGTCGAGGAGTTCGCGCGGATCGTCCGGGAGCTCTGGGCCGGGAACGTCGTCGACGCCACCGGGCGGCACTTCACGGCCCGCGGGCTGCGGCCGAGCGTCCGGCCCGAGGTACCGCCGGAGATCGTCGTCTCCGGCGGCTGGCGGGCCGCCCAGCCGCTCGCCGCCCGCAGCGGCGACTGGTTCCTGCCCCGCGAGCTCGACGCCGAGGAGCAGGTCACCGCTCTTGCGTCGACCGGCCGACGGGTGGGGCTGGCCACCGAGTTGCACGTCGAGCGGCTGGACGCCGAGAGCCTGGCCGAGACGCTGACCGGCTACTCGCGGGCCGGCGTCGGGCTGGTCGTGCTCGACCTGCCCGACCCGGAGGCCGGCCTGCCGTTCGTCGCCCGCGAAGTCGTCCCGCTCGTGCGGGGAGTGCGTGGCGCGGTCGCCGTCTGATGTGGATGCGACGAGGGAACACGCCGGAGGCGCGCATCAACTCCCGTGTCGCGGGGTAACGACCCCAGCGACGCGGTCAACGGGCCGCAGCCGAGGAGGCACCGTGTTCATCGCCCTGTTAATCCTGGCGCTCGTCGCGGTCACCGGGGCCATGCTCACCGCGCTGCCGCGGATGGAGGTCCGGCTGACCGACGACCTCGCACCCCGCCCGGCCGAGGCCCCGACCGGAAACTCCTGACCGGGGCCCCGAGCCTCAGCTGAGCCAGGCGCCCTGGCGCATCACCCGGGTGAGCCTCAGCGACTCGTCCAGCACGACGAGGTCGGCGTCCAGGCCGGGCGCGATCGCCCCGCACCGGTCGGCCAGCCCGAGCAGGCGGGCCGGGGTGCCGGACGCGGCGACCGAGGCGTCGACCACCGACATCCCGACGTCGACGACCGCGCGCCGCACCGCCACGTCCATCGTCAGCGTGCTACCGGCCAGCGACCCGTTGGACGCCAGCCGGGCCTGCCCGTCGCTGACCACGACGTCCTGGCCACCGAGCACGTAGGTACCGTCACCGACGCCGGTCGCGTCGATCGCGTCGGTGACCAGCACGACCTCGTCCGGCCCGCGCAGCAGCAGCCGGGCCGCGGCCGGGTGGACGTGCACGCCGTCGTTGATCAGCTCCCGGGCCACGCCCGCGTCCAGCGCCGCCGGGACCGGGCCCGGTTCGCGGTGGTGCAGCCCGCGCATGCCGTTGAACGCGTGCGTGACCAGCGACGCCCCCCGCTCGAACGCCGACAGCGTCGTCGCGTAGTCGGCGTCGGTGTGCCCCACCGCGGCGATCACGCCCGCCGCGACCAGCTGCTCGATCGCCGCCGGGCCGCCGGGCCGCTCGGGCGCCACCGTGACCACCCGGACGCACCCGCGGCCGGCGTCCAGCAGCCGGTCCAGCGCCGCCGGGGTCGGGTCGAGGAGGTGGGCCGGGTTCTGGGCGCCGCAGCGGGCCGAGGCCAGGAACGGCCCCTCCAGGTGGGCACCGACCACGCCGGGCAGCGTCTTGACCGCGTCGGCGACCCAGGACAGCTGCGTCTCGAGCGCGTCCAGCGGGGCGGTGACCAGCGAGATCAGCGTCCGGGTGGTGCCCCGGGAGGCATGGAACGCCACGCCCGCGGCCAGGTCGTCGGCCGACGCGGTGAAGTCGTGCCCGCCGCCGCCGTGCACGTGCAGGTCGATGAATCCGGGCAGCACCCAGGCCCCGCCGAGATCGACGCCGGACGCCTCCCCGGAGCCGATCTCGGCGATCGAGGTTCCGTCGACCCGGACCCAGCCCGGATCCAGCACCCCGGACGGTGTGACCACCCGGGCGTTCGTCAGCAGCGTCATCGGGCCGCCGCCAGGGCCGAACGGAGCGTCCGGTGCTCGGCCGCGATCGACGCGGCCTCGCCCGGCTCCAGGCCGCGGGTCAGCACGAGCACCGCGGCCCGCGCGTTGCCGTCGCAAGCGTCCAGGGCCTCGAGCGCGTGCCCGTCCGGGCAGCCGACGATCTCGGCCACCAGCCCGGCACTGCGCGCCCGGAGCTTCGCGTTCGCGGGCACCACGTCGATCATCAGGTCGCCGTGCACCCGTCCGAGCTGCACCATCGCGACCGTGGTCATCGCGTCGAGCGCGAGTTTCGTCGTGGTGCCCGCGGTCAGCCGGGTGGAGCCGCGCAGCGCCTCCGGACCGACCGGGATCTCGACCGCCACGTCGGCGAGATCGGCCAGCGGCGAGCCCACCTGAGTGGTCACCGACACGACCGCGCCGCCGAGTTCGGCCGCCAGCCGGGCGGCCGCCAGCGTGTACGGCGTCCGGCCGCTGGCCGCGACCGCGACGAGGATGTCACCGGTGTCAAAGCCGGTTTCGAGGAGGTCGCGCCGGCCCGCGTCGAGGTCGTCCTCGTCGCCGTCGGTGCCGGTCAGGCCGCCCGGGCCACCGCCGGCGGTGCGGGCGACGACCCGGTCGACCGGCAGCCCGAACGTGCCCGGCAGCTCGGCCGCCTGGAGCACGGCCAGCCGGCCCGACGTGCCGGCGCCGATCAGCGTCAGCGTGCCGCCGTCGCCCATCCGGGCGGCGATCAGCTCAGCGGCGTCGGCAATGGCCCCCGACGCCGTGCGAACGGCGGGGACCACCCGCGTCTCGGCGTCGAGCAGGCGCTCGACGGCCGCGACCGCGGAGAGTTGGTCGAGGGGCACCTCAGTGGTCATCGGGTCTCGGTCACTTTCGACAGGCCGCGGGGGCGGTCCGGGTTCTCGCCGCGGTCGATCGCGACCTGCCAGGCGAGACGTTGCAGCGGCAGGATGTCGAGCACCGGGGAGAGCTCCGGGGGCACGCCGTCGCGGACGACCGGCAGGTCTTCCCCGACCACCAGCACGTCGGCGCCCGACGACCGGAGCTGGGACACGACCGGCGCCACCGCGGCCCCGCCCGCGTCCGGCGTCGCCACCGCGATCACCGGGACCCCGGAGTCGATCATCGCCAGCGGGCCGTGCAGCAGGTCGGCGGTGGAGAACGCCTGGGCCGAGAGGTAGCTGGTCTCCATCAGCTTGAGCGCGGCCTCGCGGGCGGTCGGGTAGCCGAAGCCGCGGCCGGTGGTGACCAGCCGCTCGGCGAACCGGTACCGGGCCGCGGCGCGAGCGACGTCGCCGGACGCCAGCGTGGCCGCCGCGGCGTCCGGGAGCGCGTCCGCCGACGACCCGCCGAGCAGCAGGTAGAGCGCCAGCAGCTCGGCCGTGTAGGTCTTGGTCGCGGCCACCGCCTGCTCGGCTCCGGCCCGCACGTCGACGTGGAACTCGGCCGCCGCGGCCAGGGCCGAGGACGGGTTGTTCGTGACCGCGACCGTCGTGGCCCCGCACTCCCCCGCGACCGTCATCGAGTCGACCAGGTCCGGCGACGCGCCCGACTGGCTCACGCCCAGGAACAGCACGTCACGCAGGTCGGGACGGCTGCCGTAGAGCGTCATCGACGACGGGGACGCCAGCCCGGCGGGCAGCCCGAGCCGGGTCTCGACCAGGTACTTCGCGTACAGCGCGGCGTGGTCGCTGGTGCCGCGGGCGGCCAGCATCACGAACCGAGGCGAGCGTTCCAGGATCGCCGAACTGGCCGACGAGATCCCGTCCGCGGCCGACAACAGCCCCGACAGGACCGTCGGCTGCTCGGAGATCTCCGCGGACATGAGCGCACCAGGCGCGGCATTCATCACGTACGTCATCCTTTCACCGCACCTGCGGTGAGCCCGCCGACCATCCGGCGCTGGACGAAAAGGAAGAAAATCAGGACCGGCAGCGTGAACAGCACCGACCCGGCCATCGCGCCGCCCCAGTCGTCGCCGAACGCGGTGCGGAACGTGGCCAGCCAGACCGGCAGCGTGTAGTGCTGAGGATCGCGCATGAACACGAACGCGTAGAGATACTCGTTCCACGCGGTGATGAACCCGAAGATCGACGTCGCGACCAGGCCCGGGCCGAGCAGCGGCAGCACCACCCGGCGGAACGCCTGCCAGCGGGTGCACCCGTCGACCAGCGCGGCCTCCTCGAGCTCCACCGGCACCGCGGCGACGAACCCGCGCAGCGTCCAGATCGTGAACGGCAGGATCGAGACGAAGTACACCATCACTAGCGCCGGGAGCCGGTTGAGCAGGTCGAACTGCCGGAACACCAGGAAGTACGGGATGAACAGGGCCTCGAACGGCGCCAGCTGCACGGCCAGGATCAGCACCAGGTAGGCCTTGCGCCCCCGGAACCGGAACCGGGCCACCGCCACCGACGCCAGCAGCGCGACCGCGGTCGAGAGCGCCACCGCGCTCAGCGTCACCAGCAGGCTGTTCCGGACGTAGGTCCAGAAGAACGGCCGGGAGAGCGCGGTGCCGAAGTGGTCGAGCGTCGGATGGGTCGGGAAGACCACCGGCGGGTCGCTCTGGATGTCGAGCGTCGGCAGGAACGCGGTCCGCAGCATCCAGTACGCGGGGAACGCGAAGAACAGGATCACGACCACCGCGAGCGCGTTGGGCCACGCCCGGCGTACGAGCCTCATTCGTCCAACTCCGTCCGCAGCATGTGTCGCAGGTACAGCACCATCGCGATCGCGAGCAGCGCGACCATCAGGACCGCGCCGGCCGCGGCCAGGCCGTACTGGCTCGACGCGATGCCCTGGTTGTAGAGGTAGACCGGCAGCGTGACCGTCGACCCGTCGGGCCCGCCCTGGCGGACCGCGAAGACCTGGGTGAAGACCTTGAAGTCCCAGATCGTCGAGAGGAACGCGAGCACGGTCAGGATCGGCCGGAGGATCGGCACGGTCACCGCGCGGAACGCCCGGAACCCGCTGGCGCCGTCCATCCGCGCGGCCTCGTAGTACTCCTCGGGGATCGTCAGCACCCCGGCCTGCACGGTGAACGCGACGAACGGCACCGCCTGCCAGACGATGATGATGACGATGACCGCGAACGTCGAGACGCCGGACGCGAACCAGTCGTGGCCCGGCGTGCCGAGCACGAAGTTCACGACACCGTAGGTCGAGTCGAACATCCACTGCCAGAGCGTCGTCGCGGTGACGATCGGGATCGCCCAGGCCAGCACCAGCGAGATCGAGACCGCGATCGTCATCTTCCGGCCCAGCCGCACCAGCAGCAGGCCGATGCCGGTGCCGAGCGCCATCGTGAGCCCGACGCAGACCGCGGTGAACGCGACCGTCCGCACGACCACGTGCCAGAACTCGGGATCGCCGAGCAGCGACGTGTAGTTGTCGAAGCCGGTGTAGACCGTCGCCCGGCGGACCAGCTCACCGAAGCCGAGCTGCTGGAACGACATCCGGAACAGCAGGAACACCGGGTAGACGAACAGCGCGGCCAGCGCGACCAGGCTCGGGATCAGCAGGACGTAGGGCAGCGGCTCCCGCCGCCCCCTCCCCGGCGGCCGGGGAGCCGGCTCCGGCGAGAGCTCCGGGGCCGGCCGAGTCACTGTCGGCACGGTCATGGCACTCCTTACATGAGGATGTTCCGCCGGACCCCCCGTGGGTCCGGCGGAACACCCGGTCAGCGGACGGCGATCAACTCGCCTTACCCATGGTTTCCGTGATCGACGTGCTGGCTTCCTTGGACGCGGTGGCCACGTCGGTGCCGCGGAGCACCTTGGTCATCGCGTTCTTGATCGGGTTGGTACCGGCTTCCACCGCGGCCCAGGCCGGGGTGACCGGGGTGACCTTGCCGCCGTTGGTCGCCGCCGCGGCCATGACCTTGGCCGCCTCGTTGTCGCCGTAGATCGTGTCGCCGAGGTTGGTCAGCGCCGGGACGACGCCGTTCGCGGCCAGCTCCTTCTGGTACTTGTCGCTGAGCATCAGCTTCAGCCAGTCGGTCGCCGCGTCGACGTTCTTGCTGCCCGCCGCCACCGCGAGGTTCGAACCACCGAGGAACACCGGGGCCGGGCCGGTCGGGCCGGGGATCTCGAACGTGCCGATGTCGTCCTTCAGCTTGGGGTCACCGCCGTCGGGGGCGGTCGCGGTGCCGATCTCCCAGGGCAGGCCGATGAACATCGCCACGTGGCCCTTGGCGAACACCGTGGACTGCTGCGGGTTGGCCTCGTCCTGGTCGACCGGGGCCTTCGAGAGCGCCTTGTAGACCTTCGCGTAGTCCTCGAAGCCCTTCTGCGCCTCGGGGCTGTCGAGCGTGCCGGTCCACTTGCCGCCCTCGTCCTTGGCGACGTCCCCGCCGTTCGCCCAGACCCACGACAGCAGCGTGTACCAGGACTGACCGGGCAGGTAGAGCGCCTGGAACTGCTTGTCCGAGGCGTACGAGGTCTTCAGTTTCTGACCGGCGGCGATGAACTCGTCGATGGTCTTCGGCGGGGCCGTGATGCCGGCCTTGGCGAACATGCTCTTGCGGTAGACCACGATGCGGTTCGCCGCGTAGAACGGCGTCGCGTAGGTCTTGCCGTCCTTCTCGCCGGTGGCGGCCAGGCCGTCGAGCCAGTTGCCGCCGTTCAGGTCGTTCTTCTTGCCCGAGAGGTCGGCCAGCGCGTTCGAGTCGACGAACAGCGGGGCCTGGGTGTTGCCGAGCTCCACGATGTCGGGCGGGTTGTTGCCGGCCAGCGACGTCTTGAGCTTGTCCTGGATGCCGTCCCACTGCTGGACCTGATAGTCGACCGTCCAGCCGGAGTGCGACTTGGTGAAGTCGGTGTTGATCTCGTCGACCAGCGTGTCCGGCGCCGAGCCGGTCATCAGCCAGACGGTGAGCTTCTTCGACCCGCCGTCCCCGCTGCCACTGTCGTCGCTGCTGCTACAGCCCGCTAACGCCAGGGACGCGGTGACCAGCGCCGCGATCCCCACGGTCAACGTTCGGCGAACGCCCACGTCGCCTCCTCGCTCGGTTGTTCGGTACGGCGAGTGGTCCATACCGGTCTAGCCCGGGAGATTGGCACTTCCCCCGTTGCCCGTCAAGAGTTCATTTCGGTAACGCTGCGGTCAGTGACCGGCGCCGGTGAGTAGCTCGGCTGCGACCTGCAGGTTCGGTCGTCCGGCTCCGCCGACGAACACGCGCTGTCCCGGGAGCGCGACGTCCGGTCGCGGCAGCCCGAGGTCGACGAGGACCGCATCCGGCCGCTGCCCGTAGATGGTTCGCCAGGCGGCCGTCTGCCACTCGTGCATCACGACGTCTCGTCCGATCACGACGACCGGCGAACCGTCGGCGGTAGGCAGGGTCTCGGCGCCGTACCGCAGATCCCCACTGGACAGACGATGGACCTGTCGGGGCTCAATACCGAGCCGGCGCAACGGCTCGGCCAGGTCCCAATGAGCCTCGCCGACGGCCAGGTTCGACTCCCCGCGCAACTCGATCACCACGGGTGGCCCGGCCAGCGGCCCGTGCAGCCCACGGGTGAAAGCGGCTCGCCGAGCGGCCAGCAGCCCCGGATCGGTGCCGCCGGGCTCATCGTCGCCACCACCGGGCGCGGAGGCCGGGGCGGAGCGGATTCGGGTCGACAGGGCCTCGACGCGGTCGGCGGCCTGTTCCAGCCGGGCCCGCGCCAGCGAGCCGTCCTCGACCGCAGCCGCGATCGCGGCCCGGACGCGCCGGTACAGCCCTTCCCCGCCGACCGCGCCGAGGCAGAGTGCGTCCGCGCCCGCCCGCAGCGCGGCGACCGCGCCGGCCGGTTCGCCGACGCCGTCTCGGATCGCGCCCATGTCGAGCGCGTCGGTCACGACGACCCCGTCGTAACCGAGTTCGGTACGGAGTACGTCGGTGAGCAGCCGACGGCTCATCGTCGCCGGCGTGTCGTCGAGCGCGCGCACGACGACGTGCGCGGTCATGATCGAGTCGACTCCGGCCTCGATCGCGGCGACGAACGGCGGCAGGTGGACGTCCCGCCACTCGCGTTCGCTCAGTTCCACCACCGGCAGCCCGTGGTGCGAGTCGGCGACCGTGTCGCCGTGGCCGGGAAAGTGTTTCGCACAGGCGGCCGTTCCGGTGGCCTGTAACGCCCGGATCCAGGCTGCCCCTTGGCGCGCGACCACCCCGGTCGACGCGCCGAACGACCGCACCCCGATCACCGGGTTCTCCGGCGCCGAGTTGACGTCGACGTCCGGCGCGAGGTTCCAGCCCACCCCGGCGGCCCGCAGGCCGAGGCCGATCCGGGTCGCCACCGCGGCTGTCAGTTCGACGTCGTCCACGGCGCCGAGCACGTAGTTGCCCGGCGTCGGACTGCCGTTGCGGTAGTGCAGCCGGGTGACGTCGCCGCCCTCCTCGTCCACCGCCAGCACGATGTCGGACTCGGCGTGCAGCAGCGTGGCCAGGCGGGACGCGTCGGTATCGGTCCGGAGGTTCTGGCCGTAGAGGACCACTCCCCCGAGGCCGGGCGCGGCCCGGCGCAGCCACTCCGGCGGGTCGGGTTCCTCGAACCCGACGAGCAGCACTCGGTCTATCGGATCGGTCACGGGGCTCCCTTGGGTGGCGCGATGTCGAGCGACGCCCGCAGCTGGTACCGGTCGGCCCGGTACGTGGAGACGACGTACTCGACCGGCACCGCGCCCGCCCACGACCGGCGTTGCAGCCGCAGGACCGCGCTGCCGGGCGTGAGCGCGAGGATCTCGGCGTCGCCCCGGTCGGCGATGCCGGCCTCGATCACCTGGTCACCGCGGTCGAGCACGAGGCCGTACTCGCCGGCCAGCAACTGGTACAGCGAGCGGTCGGCCAGCGACTGGTCGAGCAGCCCCGGCACCAGCCGCGCGGGCAGGTGCGAGCGCTCCAGCGCCATCGGCACCCCGTCAGCCGTGCGCAGTCTCTCGACGACGTACAGCGGCGCCCCGGCCTCGACGCCGAGCTCGCGGGCGACCGCGGCCGGTGCGTCGATCGAGCGCCGGCCCAGGTCGCGCGCGCCGGGGATCATCCCGCGGGCCCGCATGTCCTCGCTGAACGACGTCAGCTGCAGCGGCATGTCGATCTTCGGCCGGGCGACGAACGTGCCCCGGCCCTGGACGCGGTACAGCTTCCCCTCGCTGACCAGGTGCTCGATCGCCTGCCGGGCGGTCATCCGGGACAGGTTGTAGCGGGCCGCGAGCTCCCGTTCGCTCGGCACCGGCGCGTCGACGGTGAGTTCCCGCTCGATCAGGTCGAGCAGGATCTCGCGCAGCTGGTAGTACTTCGGGATCGGGCTGCGCGCGTCGATCACGTTCGATCCCTCGGCGGGTGTGTTCACGGCGCTCAGCATGGCCTCCGGCGGCGACGGTATCTGGTCCAGCCCGGACTAGACCACTTCACGCGGGCGTCCGTCAAGCGTCCGGCTGCCACACTGGGGCGATGCTCCCGGCCCTGATCGCTCGTTATGCCGACCGATTGCACGCGGCGATCGGATCCGACCACCACGTCGCCTCCCCGCTCGGCGCCTGGCTGGTGCTGGCCCTGGCCGCGGGCGCGCGTCCGGATCCGGCTCTCGAGGACGCGCTCGGCTGCTCGGCCGCCGACGCCCGCGGGTACGCGTCCGCATTGCTGGAGAAGCCCCACCCGGCGGTCGGCGCGGCCGCGGCCGTCTGGACCAGGGCGGACCGCCGGACGCCTGCGCTGCAGGCGTGGGAGGCCGGGCTGAGCGCCGCGGTCGAGCGCGGGCCGGTCCCGTCCCAGGCCGACGCGGACGCCTGGACCGCCGGACGCACCGGCGGGCTGATCGAGAAGTTCCCGCTCCCGCTCGACGCGCAGACGGTCCTGGTGCTGGCGTCGGCGCTGGCCACCGACGTGGACTGGGCCGAGCCGTTCGAGGACGTCCCGGCGAGCGCGCTCGGCCGGACCGACTGGGAGCTGACGACCGTGCTGCGGTCGGCGCCGACGCACCAGGCCTGGATCGCGGCCGACCCGGAGGCCGGCGACATCGCGGTGCACCGTGCGGCGAGCGGCGACGCGGAGCCGATCTCGGTCGTATCGGTGATCGCGGCGCCGGACGTGCCGCCGCTCACCGTGCTGCGCGCGGCCCACCGGGCGGCGGACGACGACCGGCGCTCGCTGTTCGACCTGCCACTCGGCGACGGCCACGCCTGGACGCTGGCCGAGGAGCCGGTCCGGACGACGTCCCGGACCGGCCGGGAGGAGCGCTGCGAGGCGATCCTCCCGGCCTGGGACGCCGAGAGCACGCACGACCTGATGGACGCAGGCTTCCGGGAGGCGGCCGCGGCGCTGTTCTCGCTGCTCGCGCCGGAGGACGACCTCGAGGCCGAGGCCGTCCAGACCGCGCTGGCCCGGTACACGAAGACCGGCTTCGCGGCGGCCGCGGTCACCGCGCTGGGCGTCCGGAGCCTGTCGTACGTCGAACCGCGGGACGGGGTGCGCCGCACCGCGACCCTGCGTTTCGGTCGCCCGTACGCAGTGGTCGCGGTGGCCAATCAGCCCGGTGGCCCCTGGGACCGCGTCCCGGTGTTCTCGGCCTGGGTCACCCAACCCTCCGGCCCTACACCCCCCACCCACCCACCCAGAACCTGAATTTCATGCCATCCATATGGTCTTGACGTTGCAGAACTCGCGAATGCCCTGGTGGGAGAGCTCGCGCCCGTAGCCGGACGTCTTGATACCGCCGAACGGGAGCTCGGGGTACGACGTGACCATCCCGTTGACGAACACCGCACCGGCCTCGAGGTCGGTCACGAACCGCTCCTGCTCGGCCGGGTCGGTCGTCCAGGCGTTGGACCCGAGGCCGAAGTCGGTGGAGTTCGCGACCTCGATCGCCTCCTCGTAGGAGTTCACCCGGTACAGGCCGGCGACCGGGCCGAAAACCTCCTCGTCGTACATCCGCATGTCCTTCGTGAGGCCGGCGACCACGGTCGGCGGGTACCACCAGCCGGGCTGGTCGGGCGCCTGGCCGCCGGTGAGCACGGTCGCGCCGTGCGCCTTCGCGTCCGCGACCAGCTCTTCGACGTCCCGGCGTCCCTGCTCGGTGGCGAGCGGACCGACGTCGGTCTTCTCGTCCATCGGGTCACCGACGACGAGCGCGGCCATCCGCTCGACGAACGCGGTCGCGAACGCGTCGTAGACGTCGGTGTGGACGATGAACCGCTTGGCGGCGATGCACGACTGACCGTTGTTCTGGCACCGGGCGGTGACCGCGACCTCGGCGGCCTTCTGCACGTCGGCACTCGGCATCACGACGAACGGGTCGCTGCCGCCCAGCTCCAGCACGGTCTTCTTCAGCTCGCGGCCGGCGATCGCGGCGACCGCCTTGCCCGCGCCCTCGCTACCGGTGAGCGTGGCGGCTGTCACTCGCTTGTCTTTGAGGACCGCTTCGACCTGCGCCGATCCGATCAGCAGGGTCTGGAACGACCCCTCCGGGAAGCCGGCCCGGCGGAACAGGTCCTCCATGAACAGCGCGGTCTGCGGCACGTTCGACGCGTGCTTGAGCAGCCCGACGTTGCCCGCCATCAGCGCCGGGGCGGCGAACCGCATCGCCTGCCAGAGCGGGAAGTTCCAGGGCATGACCGCGAGCACCGGGCCCAGCGGCTGGTAGCGCACGTAGGCCTGGCGGGCCTTGACCAGCGCCGGGTCGATCGGTTCGTCGGCCAGGAACTGCTCGGCGTGCTTGGCATAGAACCGGCAGGCCGTCGCGCACTTGGCGGTCTCGGCCTTCGCCGCGGTCAGCGTCTTGCCCATCTCGACGGTCATCACGCGGGCGATCTCGTCGCGCTCGGCGTCCAGGATGTCGGCGGCGGCGCGGAGCCAGGTCGCGCGCTGCTCGAACGTCGTCCGTCGCAGGGTCTCGAACGCGGTCGCGGCGCGGGCCAGGCTCGTCTCGATGTCCGCATCGGTGAGCGGGTCGTAGGTCTTGAGGACCCGGCCGTCGGTCGGGTCGATCGTCGCGATCGCCACGGAGCGCCTCCTCGTTGTTCGGTGTCGCGTTCGACGTACCCAGGCCGACCCGCCGTGAACGGTCCTCTTAAATGTTCCAAATCGGTACTACCGTCACTTTTAGGTACAAAAGTGACTCGGAGAGTGCCGTGCGTCTACGTCTCGCGATCTGTGTCCTAGTTTCCCTCCTGGGCGGAGCGTTGGTGGTCGCTCCAGGCGTTGCCCGCGCTGACGGGTGTGTCGATGCGACCACCGGATTCGACTGCGACTTCGCGGCCCGCCTGGCCCGGGTGCAGAAGTACGTGGAGAGCCGGCCCGGGTATACCGGGGTCGCGGTGTCCGACGGCTGGCGCGACCGGGTCTGGCGCAACGAGTACGCCGACCGGCCGATCTACGCCGCCTCCACCGCGAAGCTGGCGATCGCGCTCGACATCCTGATGCGCCGCCACCGGGGTGAGGTCCAACTGTCCACCGACGACTGGCGCTGGCTCTACGCGGCGCTGGTGAGCAGCGACAACGGGGCCGCGAACCACCTCTGGAACCGGTATGGCGGCGCGTCGATGGTCGACCGTTGGAAGGACTACGGGATGACCGAGACCGGGTTCGTGCCCGGCCTCGAGCGGCACTGGGGCTCGATGAAGACGACCGCGGCCGACCTGCGCCGGCTGGTCCGGTACGTGGTGCGCGAGACGCCCAGCGAGGTGCGTCGCTACCTGATGGCGCGGATGCGCGGGGTGGCCGACAACCAGCAGTGGGGCGTGTGGTCGGCTGGGTCGGGCTGGGTGCGCGGCAACAAGAACGGCTGGTTCCGGTACCGGGCCGGGTGGGTGCTCAACTCGGTCGGCTGGGTGGGGGCTCATCAGCGGTATCTCGTCGCGGTGATGGCCGATCAACGCTCCCGCGGGACCTACGCCTCCGGGGTGGAGACCACGTCCGAGGTCGCCCGCATCCTGTTCGCCTAGCCGGGGAGAGTGAACCAGAACGTGCTGCCGCCGCCGGGGTTGTCGTCGACGCCGATCGTGCCGCCGTGGCGTTCGATCACCCGGCGGCAGATCGCCAGGCCCAGCCCGCTGCCGGAGTAGCCGCCGCTGCCCGCGCCCCGCTGGAACGCGTCGAAGACGCCGGCGCGCTCGGCGGCCGGGAGGCCGATCCCCCGGTCGGCGACCTCGATCCGCCAGCCGCTCCCGACCCACCGCCCGGTCACCGACACCCGCGGCGGCTGACCCGGTGCTGTGTACTTGAGCGCGTTGCCGATCAGGTTGTCGAGCACCTGCCGGATCATGTTCGCGTCCCCCGACACCACCGGCAGCTCCCCCACCACGACCCGCCGCGGATCGGCGTCCAGCCGGGCGGTCCGCTCCGTGACCACGTCCGCCACCAGGCGTCCGAGGTCGACCTCGGTCCGGCGGAGCTCGACCTGGTCCGCGGTCGCGTACCCGAGCAGGTCGGTCAGCATCCGGTCGGTGCGGGCGACCGCCGACCGCGCCCGGCCGAGAAACTCCGCGCTCTGCGCGTCGAGCTCGCCGTCGTCGGCCAGCACCTCCAGGTAGGCGGACGCGGCGGTGAGCGGCGTCCGGAGGTCGTGCGCCGCGACCCCGGCGAAGCCGGCCAGCTCGTTCTCCCGACGACGTAGTGCTCGCTCGACGTCCTCGCGCCGGGCGACGTCGGCCCGCAGCGCCGCCGTAGCGCGGTCGACGTCGGCCAGCGCGCGGGCGCGGGAGTGGCTGAGCGTGCCGACGAGCGAGGCCAGGAGCAGGGCGATCAGCGTGCCGGCGACGAGGACGACCGTGTCGAGGGTGCCGTCGGGGTGGACGTAGCCGTCGATGGGGGCGACGGTGAGGAGCCAGGTGCGGCCGGCGACGTCGACGCGGCGGTGCTGTGCGTTCGTGTTCGTGTTTTCGGCGGTGACCGGGCTGGTGGCGCTGGCCGGGCCGGAGGCCGGGCTGGTGGCGGAGGCGCCGCTGGTCGTTGGCGTGCCGGGGGGCCAGCTGGCGACCCGCTGCGAGGTCGAACCCTGAACGTCGCGGAGCTCGACCCGGACCTGGCCTGCAGCCGCGCGTTGCAGGGTCCGCTGGAGGAAGTCCTGGCCACGCATGCCCAGGACCAGCCACCCGCGGAGCTCACCGGTCCCGGCGTTCCCGAGCAACCGGACCGGCGACGCGACCACGAACGACAGCTGGCGCCGGGCGGCCGGCACCTGTTCGACGTCCCGGCGGAGGACGTAGGTCGCGCTGGCGGTGGGTTTGCCCCGTCGCAAGGCGAGGTCCATGGCTTGGCGGGCGGCCGGGATGGCCCCGGCGTCCCGTCCGATCCGAGCCGCGGTCCCGTCGAGCGTCCGGTTCAACACGACATACCGATGAGGCAGAGCCAGCACCCCGAGCGCGGAACCGGGCGCGGAACCCGGCGCAGAGCCGGGCGCGGAACCCGGCGCGGAACCGGGCGCGGAACCGGGCGCGGAACCGGGCGCGGCGCCGGGCGCGAGCGGGTCGGCGCGGCCTTCCGGGCCGCCCGCAGGCGGCCCCGCGGGCGGCCCGGAAGGCGCAGGCGTGGCCTGCGCGGGCAGCGTGGACCCGCCAGGCGCGGACCCG
>NZ_VIRS01000045.1 GCF_006912135.1 Cryptosporangium phraense
CTGCGGGCGGGGCGGGCCGGGGTTGGACCGAGGCCAAGTGGGGTGAGCTCGTGTCGATCCTGTGGGCTGAGGCCGGATCGCGAGGCCGGGGCAGTCGGGTGGCTCAGGTCCGTCAGGGGTGGGCCCCGAGGGGCCCCGGAGATCAAGTGCCGGCTGCGAGGGCGCCTGCGGCTGAGGCCGCACCGCAAAGCTGAGGCCGCCGGTCGATTGGTCTCGCGAGGCCCGGCTCCGCGAGGCCAAAGTCAGCCGAGCTAGAGACCGCCAGCCCACGGAAGCCGAGCTCGGGGCCACCGAGAACCAGGGCCGCGCCGCGCCACCCCGCGACACCCGCGCCGCGCCGTTCCTGCCCGCCCCGGCCCATCCGGCCCCGGCCCATCCGGCCCCGACCCCGCCGTCCCCAGCCGCGCCACCCGAATCACGCCGTCCCGCGCCACCCCGTCCCGCACCACCCGCGTCACGCCGTCCCGCGTCACGCCGACCCGCGCCACCCGCGCCGCGTCGTCCCGCGCCGCGCCGCCCCGGACCGCCCCGCGCCGCGCCAATCCGCGCCACCCGCGCCGCGTGATCCAGCGCCACCCGCGCCACGCCGTCCCGCGCCGCGCCACCCGGACCGCCCCGCGCCGCGTGACCCAGCGCCACGCGCGCCGCGGCGTGCTGCCCCACCCGCGCCGCGCCCTTTCGCGCCGTCCTACGCCCCGCTGAACCACCCCACCGCGCGCTGAACCCCCGCGCGGCGCGCTGAACTCCCGCGCCGCTCCACCCCGTGCTGGGCTTAGGGCATCGGGCGAGCAAGCGACCGGCTACCTGGGCCCGACGGCCGGGAGTCCGAGTGAAGTCGGCCGACCTGAACGCAAGCGTGCGTCCACGCTCAGGACACGCGAAGAGCGCCTCCGGGCCCGACCGGCCCCCCACGAGCCAGGCTCGCCCGCGACACGCGCCGCCAGAAAGCCGGAAAGCCGGAAAGCCGGAGAGGCCAGCCGGGGCTCCGGCCCCCACCCGAGCCCAACGGGCCGCCCACAGCACGAGCACCAGGATCGCGCAGCTAGCCCCCCATCAAGACCCCGCACACCAGAACCGCCTGGCCACTCGACACTCTCACTCGAGCCGAACAGCGCCCCTAATTCACCTGGCGAGTCCGCCCCTCCCAGAACGGCTCCCGGAGCTTGAATTTCTGCAACTTCCCGGTCGCCGTCCGAGGCAACTCCCCCACAAACTCCACCCGCTTAGGACACTTGTACCCCGCCAACTTCGTCCGGCAGAACGCGATCACCTCGTCCGCCGAAACGTCCGATCCATCGGTGACCACCAGCGCGGTCACCAACTCGCCCCACTTCTCATCGGGAATCCCGATCACCGCGACCTCACGCACGGCCGGGAACGAGTTCAACACATCCTCGACCTCGATCGACGACACGTTCTCGCCGCCCGAGATGATCACGTCCTTCTTCCGGTCGGTGATCGACAGGTACCCGTCCGAGAACTCGCCGCCGTCGCCGGTGTGGAACCAGTTCCCCTCCTGCGCCTCGGCCGTCGCCGACGGGTTCTCCCAGTAGGCGTCCAGATTGTGGTTCGCCTGGGCCAGCACCTCGCCGGAACCGTCGACCGAAAGACGGACGCCGAGCGCCGGGGCACCGGCGCGTCCGAGCAGGCGGGCCTGCTCCGAAGCCGGCAGATCGTCCCACTCGGACCGCATCCGGTTCACGGTGAGGATCGGCGCGGTCTCGGTCAGCCCGTAGATCTGGATGAACTCCCACCCGAGATCCGACCGGATCCGCTCGATCGTCCGGGTCGGCGGCGGCGCACCGGCCAGGATCACCCGCACCCGGTCCCGCCCCGGGATCTCGCCCTCCCACGAAGACGCGGCGTCCAGCACCGCGTTCAGCACGGCCGGCGCCGCGCACATGACGGTCACCCCGTGAGAAGCGACCCGACGGAGAATCTCCGCTCCGTCCACCTTGCGCAGCACCACCTGGTGGACGCCTAGCCCGGTCATCGCGTACGGCATGCCCCAGCCGTTGGCGTGGAACATCGGCAGCGTGTGCAGGTAGACGTCCCGATCGGACACTCCGGCGTGCAGCGCGAAGACCGTGGCGTTGAGCCAGTTCGCGCGGTGCGTCAGCTGCACACCCTTCGGCCGCGCGGTCGTCCCCGAGGTGTAGTTCAGCGTGCAGGTCGCGGCCTCGTCCCCGGCCCAGGGAACCGGCGACCCGCCCCCGCCGAAGATCTCCGCGTCCGACGACGACCCCAGCACGTACGTGTGCTTTGCGGTCACCGACGACAGCAACCCCGACAACTCCGGGTCCACCAGCAACACGTCGGCCGAGCAGTGCTCGACGATGTACGAGATCTCGGCCGCGCTCAGCCGGAAGTTGATCGGGACGAAGATCCGCCCCCACCCGGACACGCCGAAGAACGACGTGAGCATCCGCCCGGCGTTGTGCGACACCATCGCCACCCGGCCACCCACCGGCACGCCCAGCGAGTCCAGCCACGCGGCCTGCTGCCGCGCGGCCGACGCCAGAGCCCGGTAGGACACGTCCCCGAGGGACGGAGCCGGCTGCGAGGGCTCGTCGGTGACCCCGACGCGGTCGGGATAGACCGTCTCGGCCCGATCGAGAAAGTCCTTCACGTTGAGGGGATAAAACACCCGGCCACCTCCGCGCACGTCGAGCAGGTGCAGAAAGGTTATCCGTCTGCAACCGTGCCGCACCCGAAACTGCCCCCGCTTTGCACCCGAGCCGCAACACGCTGGCCCCCGACAAAGCACACACGCCAGCGCACACCGAGCCGACGTGACGCCCACTACAACCACCCAAAAAACGACAACGGACATTCGCGACGTTGCGCGTTCCAGTGAGGCAGTTCACCCCGGTTGCAATCTCCTGGTCATCACAGGTTTACTGCCAGCTACCACGTGTTGCGTAACCGTTACCGAGCACCGTTGCAAAGCCCGATCGGTTCTGGTGAAGTGTGCGCACTAATGTTGGATCCGGTCGTGATCCACACGGCAAGGAGGCGCACTGATGCCCACCCCTTCGCTTGACTCACTGCTGAGCCACAACGGCGTGAGCCGCCGGTCGATCCTTCGTGCCGCCGGCCTCGGCGCCGGTGTGTTCGCGGCCGCCCCGCTGCTCGCTGCCTGCACCGGCTCCGACAGCAGCGACTCCGGAAGCTCCGGCACCGGCACGGTCACGTTCGGCTCTAACGGCTCGGACGAGGTGCCGAAGAAGGCGTACGCGGACCTCATGGCCGCCGCCAAGACGTCGGAGAACCTGACCGTCAAGATCAACACGGTCGCGCACAACGACTTCCAGAACAACATCAACAACTACCTCAAGGGCAGCCCGGACGACGTCTTCACGTGGTTCGCCGGCTACCGCATGAAGTCGTACGCGAAGCAGGGCCTGGTCGCCGACATCAGCGACATCTGGGAGAAGGCCGGCAGCAACTTCTCCGACGCGTTCAAGACCGCGTCCACCGGCGACGACGGCAAGCAGTACTTCATCCCGCTCTACAACTACCCGTGGGGCTGGTTCTACCGGCCGAGCGTGTGGAAGGAGAAGGGGTACACCGAGCCCAAGACCTGGGACGAGCTGCTCACGCTGGCCAAGAAGATGAAGGCCGACGGGCTCAACCCGATCGCGTTCGCGGACAAGGACGGCTGGCCGGCGTTCGGCACGTTCGACTACCTGAACATGCGCATCAACGGCTACCAGTTCCACGTCGACCTGATGGCGCACAAGGAGAGCTGGGCCGACCCGAAGGTCTCCAAGGTGTTCGACACCTGGAAGGCGATCTTCCCCTACCAGTCGGCCGACTCGCTGGGCCGGACCTGGCAGGAGGCGGCCCAGACCGTCGTCAAGAAGACCTCGGGCATGTACCTGCTCGGCTCGTTCGTCGGTCAGCAGTGGCCGACCGGCGACACCGACATCGACTTCTTCGAGTTCCCGGCGGTCGACTCGACGATCGGTGCGGACGCCATCGAGGCCCCGATCGACGGGTTCATGATGAGCAAGAAGGGCGGCCAGAACGCCAGCGCCAAGAAGCTCATGGAGTACCTGGCCACCGGCAAGGCCGAGGACGTCTACCTCGCGACCGACACCAACGACGTCGCCGCGGCCAAGGACGCCACGACCGACAAGTACAACGCGCTGCAGAAGAAGGCCGCCCAGGTCATCGGCGCGGCGAAGAACATCTCGCAGTTCCTCGACCGGGACGCCGAGCCCGCGTTCGCGAACAACGCGGCGCTGCCGGCCTTCCAGCAGTTCATCAAGGACGGCGACGTCGCCGCGGTGACGAAGAACCTCGAGGCCCAGGCCAAGCAGATCTACGGCAGCTGAGAAGACCGCGATGACGACCCCCCAGGCCACAGTGGCCACGCACAGCAAACCGACACACAAGCGAGGAAAGCTCCGGCGCCTCACGGGCAGAGACAAGCTCGTTCTCGGGCTCATGGTCGGTATCCCGACGCTGATCGAGCTGGTGCTGGTCTGGGGGCCCGCGCTGTTCTCGGTCCTGCTCGGGTTCACCGACGCGCGGACCGACATCGACCAGCCCGGCGGAACCCACTTCGCCGGGCTGGACAACTACAAGTTCATCACCAGCGACTACCCGCCGTTCTGGCCGGCCGTCGAGCACAACATCATCTGGCTGGTGTTCCTCGCGGTCATCGCGACGCCGGCCGGCCTGTTCATCGCGGTGCTGCTCGACCAGAACCTCAAGGGCTCGCGGATCTACCAGAGCATCTTCTTCATCCCGGTGATGCTCTCGCTGGCCCTGGTCGGCATCATCTGGCACCTGATCTACAGCCCCGACGCCGGTCTGCTGAACAGCATCCTCGGCACCGCGGGCACCAAGGACCAGATCGACTGGTTCGGCGACTCCAGCATCAACCTCTGGGCGGCGCTGGTCGCGGCCTCCTGGAAACACGTCGGGTACATCATGGTGCTGTACCTGGCCGGCCTGAAGGGCGTCGACCCGTCGCTGCGCGAAGCCGCGGCGATCGACGGCGCGAACGCCGTCCAGACGTTCTTCCGGGTCGTGTTCCCGGCGATGCGCCCGATCAACATCGTGGTCGTCGTCATCACGGTCATCGAGGCGCTGCGCGCGTTCGACATCGTCTACGTGATCAACCGCGGGACCAACGGCCTCGAGCTGTTGTCCGCGCTCGTCGTCCAGAACCTCGTCGGCGAGGGCACCCAGATCGGCGTCGGCGCGGCGATCGCGACCGTCCTGCTGGTGATCTCGCTGGTCCCGATCGTCACGTATCTGTGGCAGACCTTCCGGAAGGAGGACGAGGCATGACGGTCCTCAGCGAACCCGCCGGCGAGACCACGACCCCGATGGCGCCGGCCAAGACCGCCGAAGGCGGTCCGAAGATCAGCCGGGGCGGACGGATCTTCAGCTACTCGTTCCTGACGATCACCGCGGTGATCTGGCTCGTGCCGCTGGTCTGGGCGATCTACACGTCATTAAGGCCAGAAAAAGACACCCAGAAATACGGGTACCTGAGCACCGGCGGGTCGTTCAACTTCCAGAACTACGCCGACGCCTGGAACCAGGGTGGCTTTTCCAAGTACTTCGCCAACTCCGCGATCATCACCGTTCCGGCCGTCATCCTGACGCTCGTGATGGCGTCGATGGTGGCGTTCGCGGTGTCCCGGTTCAAGTGGAAGTTCAACGTCACGCTGCTGATCCTGTTCACCGCGGGCAACCTGCTCCCCCAGCAGATCCTGGCCGCGCCGCTGTTCCAGCTGTACAAGCACTTCGAGTTGCCGTACTCGGTCAGTGACTCGGGCTCGCTGCTCAACACGTACTACGGCGTGATCGCGGCGAACATCGCGTTCCAGGTCGGGTTCTGCACGTTCGTGCTGTCCAACTACATGAAGGCGCTGCCAGGCGAGCTCACCGAGGCCGCGATGGTCGACGGCGCCGGCGTGTGGACGCAGTACTGGAAGATCATCCTTCCGCTCTGCCGTCCGGCGCTGGCCGCGCTCGGGACGCTGGAAGTCATCTGGATCTACAACGACTTCTTCTGGGCGTTGCTGTTCATCCAGACCGGCGACCGGCTCCCGATCACGACCGGTATCAACAACCTGTTCGGGCAGTACGCGCAGAACGACAACCTGATCGCGGCCGGCGCGATCATGACCGCGATCCCGGTGCTGGCGATCTACGTGGCCCTGCAGCGGCAGTTCGTCGCGGGTCTCACCCTCGGCGGTAGCAAGGGATGAGGTCCGTCACCGCCCGCCTCGGCGGCAAGCTGGCCTTCGGCGGCGACTACAACCCCGAACAGTGGCCGGAGTCGGTCTGGCTCGAGGACGTCGCGCTGATGAAAGAGGCCAGGGTCAACCTGGTCTCGGTCGGGATCTTCTCCTGGGCCAAGCTCGAGCCGGCCGAGAAGGAGTACGACTTCGGCTGGCTCGACCGGGTCCTCGACCTGCTGCACGACAACGGGATCGCGGTCGACCTGGCCAACGCGTCCGCGACCCCGCCGCCGTGGTTCTCGCGCCGCTACCCGGACTCGCTCCCGGTCGACGTCGACGGTCAGAAGCGCTGGTACGGAGCCCGGCAGGCGTTCTGCCCGTCGTCGGCCGACTACCGGACCGCGGCCGCGCGGCTGACCCGGGCGATCGGTGAGCGGTACACGAACCACCCCGCGGTCAGCATGTGGCACGTCCACAACGAGTACGGCTGCCACAACTGGCACTGCTACTGCGACACCTCGGCCGAGGCCTTCCGCACCTGGCTGCGCGACCGCTACTCGACGGTGGAGAGCCTCAACGAGGCCTGGGGCACCGCGTTCTGGAGCCAGCGTTACTACGACTGGGCCGAGGTCATCCCGCCCCGCACCCCGGCCTACAACACGTTCGCCAACCCCACCCAGCAGCTGGACTTCTGGCGGTTCTCCTCCGACGAGCTGCTGGACTGCTTCCGCGCCGAGGCGGAGATCCTCCGCGAGGTCTCGGACGCACCCGTCACGACGAACTTCATGACGTTCTTCAAGCCGCTGGACTACTGGGCCTGGGCGGCCGAGCAGGACCTGATCTCGAACGACCACTACCGGATCGTCGAGGGCCTGGGCCCGAACGGCGCGACCCACGACCTGGCGATGTCCGGCGACCTCGTCCGATCGCTGGCCGGCGGCCGGCCGTGGCTGTTGATGGAACACTCGACGAGCGCGGTGAACTGGCAGCCCCGCAACCCGGCCAAACTCCCCGGCCAGCTGCGCCGGGACAGCCTCACCCACACCGCCCGGGGCGCGGACGGCGCGCTGTTCTTCCAGTGGCGCCAGTCCAAGGCCGGAGCGGAGAAGTTCCACTCCGCGCTGGTCCCCCACGCCGGCACCGACTCCCAGCTGTGGCGCGACGTCGTGCAGCTCGGCACCGACCTGGAGAGCCTGAAAGAACTCGCCGGCTCCACGGTCCGGCCCGAGGTCGCGATCACCGTCGACTGGGAGTCCTGGTGGGCGATCGAGCTCGACTCGCACCCCACCGCCGACGTCACCGGCCTCGGTGAGCTGCGCCGCTTCCACCGGGCGCTGTGGGACCGCGGGGTGACCGCCGACTTCGTCCACCCCGACCATGACCTCTCGGCCTACCGGCTGGTCATCGTGCCGACGCTGTACCTCACCGGCGGCGAGGCGGGCCCGAACCTGACCGAGTTCGTCGAGGCCGGCGGTACCGCGCTGGTCACGTACTTCTCCGGGATCGTCGACCACCACGACCACGTCCGGCTCGGTGGCTACCCGGGCGCCTTCCGCGACCTGCTCGGCGTCCGCGTGGAGGAGTTCAACCCGCTGCTCGGCGGCGCGAGCGTCCAAATCAGTGGCTTGAACGGTGGACGAGGCACCCTCTGGACCGAATCGGCGACCGCGACCACCGCGGAGACGCTCGCCACCTACGGCGACGGCCCGCTCGCGGGCCGGCCGGTCCTGACCCGGAACGCGGTCGGGAACGGTGAGGCCTGGTACCTCGGCACCCGCCTCGACGAGGCGAGCCACGCCGAGGTCGTCGGGCGTCTGCTGCGCACGGCCGGAGTTGCGCCGGTCCTGTCGTTCGACGAGTGGCCGGTGGGCTTGGATGTGGTGGAGCGGGTCGGTCCCGACGCCCGGTACGTGTTCGCGGTGAACCACGCCGACACGCCGGTAGCCCTGCCGCTGCGTGGGCACAACCTGCTCACGGCCACGGACTGGGCCGAGGGCGACGAAGTCGGGCCGGGCGACGTCGTGGTCATCCGAGCCTGAAGGAGGAGCGGTGGGTATGCGCGAATCAGCCAGCTGGCTGGCGCCGGGTCGGGTGAACCTGATCGGCGAGCACACCGACTACAACGACGGCTTCGTGCTGCCGCTGGCCATCGAGTACGGCTGCAGAGCGTCGATCTCTCCCGGCCCGGACGGGGTCCTGCGGTTCGTGTCCGCGCAGGAGTCCGACCCGGTCGACATCCGCATCCCGGCGCTCCAGCCCGAGCGGGTCACCGGCTGGGCCGCCTACCCGGCCGGGGTCCTGTGGGCCCTCGACGTGGACCTGCCCGGGCTCACCATCACCGTCGACTCCGACGTGCCGCTGGGTGCGGGTCTGTCGTCGTCGGCCGCGCTGACCTGCTCGGTCGCCGGGGCCGCGAACGACCTGCTGGAGCTGGGGCTCTCGCCCCGCGAACTCGTCGCGGTGGCCCGGAGGGCCGAGAACGGCTTCGTCGGCGCGCCGACCGGCGGCATGGACCAGCTGATCTCGATGCTCGGCAAGGCCGGATCGGTCCTGTTCTGCGACATGCGGACGCTCGACGTGCGTCCCGTTCCGTTCACTCTGGACGCCGACGGGCTCGCGCTCCTCGTCGTCGACTCCAAGGCACCGCACAAGCACGCGGACGGCGAGTACGCCGCCCGGCGCCGATCGTGCGAGCGGGCCGCGCACGTGCTGGGCGTCACCGCCCTGCGGGACGCGACGCTGTCCGATCTCGACAAGCTGGCGACCGACTCCGAGGGCGAGGAGCTGGTCAAGCGGGCCCGGCACATCATCACCGAGAACCAGCGGGTGCAGGACGTCGTCGCGCTGCTGGACTCGGGCCGGGTCCGGGAGATCGGCCCGCTGCTGACCGCTTCGCACGCGTCGATGCGTGACGACTTCGAGATCACCGTCCCCGAGGTCGACGTGCTGGTCGAGGCCCTGCTGGGCGCGGGCGCCTACGGCGCCCGGATGACCGGTGGTGGTTTCGGCGGGTGCGTCATCGCTCTTCTCGACGCCGACGCGGTGGACGCCGCGTCGCGCGCCGTGGCCGAGGCGGCCGGCGCCCGGGGCTTCGCCGCGCCGCACGCGTTCGTCACGTCCCCGGCGGCCGGAGCCCACGCGCTGGACGGATCCAATGCTGGCTAGCCAGCGGCAGGCCCGGATCGTCGAGGAGCTCCGCCGCGGCGGCGGGGTGCGGGTCAGCGACCTCACCGAGCTGCTCGGGGTCTCCGACATGACGGTCCGCCGCGACCTGGAGGTGCTGGCCAGGGCCGGCGTGCTGCACAAGGTGCACGGCGGCGCGGTGCTGGCGACCTCGCGGCGCACCGACGAGCCGGGATTCGCGGCCAAGAGCGCGCTGCAGCAGCCGGCCAAGGAGGCGATCGCCGCCCGGGCCGCCGAGCTGATCACGCCCGGCACCGCGATCGCGCTCTCGGCCGGCACCACGACGTGGAACCTGGCCCGGCACATCACCGCGATCCCCGAGCTCACCGTGGTCACGAACTCGACGACGGTGGCCGACATCCTGGAGGCCCAGGCGCCCCGGGCCGGGTTCACCGTGATCCTCACCGGCGGGGTCCGGACGCCCAGCGCCGCGCTGGTGGGGCCGGTCGCCGACCAGTCGATCTCGTCGCTCCACGTCGACCAGCTGTTCATCGGCATGCACGGCATGGACGCCGTCGCCGGGCTGACGACGCCGAACCTCGCCGAGGCGCAGACGAACCGGGCGCTGATCAACAGTGCCAAGGAGGTCGTCGTGCTGGCCGACTCCACGAAGTGGGGCATCGTCGGGCTCGCCGACTTCGGTCCGCTGTCCACGGCCGACGTCCTCATCACCGACAACGGCCTACCTCCGGCCGCGCACGACATCCTGGCCGAGAGTGTCGGCGACCTCATCGTGGTGGACGCCGCCGACTCCGGCCTACCTTCCGCGCCTTCCGTCGGAGACCGCACATGACTCCACCGCCCGCCGACGTCCTCCGCTCCGCTCCTCGGTCGCTAGGGCTCCCTACGATGCTCACTTCGGAGATCGGCTCATGACCGCCCGCCAGCAGATCCATCTGAGCGATGGACGGGAGCTCTTCTACTTCGACGACGCACCCGGCAAGGACCGGTCGGCGGCCGATCTCCGCGGCCTGCCCGAAGTGACGAACGTGTCCGAGCGACGCTGGGACTCGCTGGCCGGCGAGTGGGTGGTGATCGCCGGGCACCGGCAGTCGCGCACGTTCCTGCCGCCCGCCGACCAGTGCCCGCTCGACCCGACCCGCGACGCCGACCACCTCACCGAGATCCCCGCGCACGACTACGACGTCGTCGTGTTCGAGAACCGGTTCCCCTCGCTGTCGACGTCGACGCCGGTGGAGTCGTCGCTGCACGGCCTCTTCCACATCGAACCGGGCCAGGGCCGCTGCGAGGTCGTCTGCTTCACGTCGGACCACTCCGGGTCGTTCGCGTCGCTGCCGGTCCCCCGGGTCCGGACCGTCCTCGACGCGCTGATCAACCGGACCGTCGAGCTGGGTCGCCTGGACGGGGTCGAGTACGTCTTCGCGTTCGAGAACCGGGGCGAGGAGATCGGGGTCACGCTCTCGCACCCGCACGGGCAGATCTACGCGTACCCGTTCGTTCCGCCGCGGATGGAGCGGACCCGGCAGTCGCTGCGCGAGCACCACGACGCGACCGGCGAGTGCCTGCAGTGCAACCTGCTCGAGGCCGAGCACGGCGACGGCGTCCGGATCGTCGAGAAGGGGTCGCACTTCACCGCGTACGTACCGTTCGCGGCCCGCTGGCCGTACGAGGTGATGATCGTCCCGCACCGGCACGTGCCCGACCTGCCGGCCTTGGACGAAGCCGAGCTGGCCGAACTGGCCGAGCTGTACCCGGCGGTGTTGAAGCGGTTCGACGGGCTGTTCGACGGGCCGGCGCCGTACATCGCGGGCTGGCAGCAGGCGCCGGTGCGGTTCGACCGGGACCTGTGGCACCTGGCCCTGCAGGTGTTCTCGATCCGGCGGGCGCCCGGGAAGCTCAAGTACCTGGCCGGATCGGAGTCGGGCGCGGCGGTCTGGATCAACGACATAGCCCCCGAGAAGGCGGCGGCCGCGTTGCGCGGCGAGACTGTATAGATGACCCCAGATGAGCTGTTGACCACGACCCGCAGTGTCCGGAAGCGACTGGATCTGACCCGGCCGGTGCCGTTCGATCTCGTGAAGGAATGCCTGGAGATCGCTCTGCAGGCCCCGTCCGGGTCGAACCGGCAGGACTGGCACTGGGTCGTGGTCACCGACCCGGCCAAGCGGAAGGTCATCGCCGACTACTACGCGGACGCCTGGGCCCGGTACATCGCGTCCGGCCACTCGGCCGGCGCGCTGTACGCGGACGACCCGTCCCGGGCCGCGGTGCAGCGGCGGATCGGCGACTCGGGCCAGTACCTCGCCGATCACATGAACGAGGTGCCGGTGCTGGTGATCCCGTGCATCCGGGCGACGTCTCTGGGCGCGGGCAACCAGGCCGGCCTGTGGGGCTCGATCCTCCCGGCGGTGTGGAGCTTCATGCTCGCCGGGCGGGCCCGCGGCCTCGGCACCGCCTGGACGACGCTGCACCTGCGCCACGAACGGGAGATCTCCGACCTGCTCGGCATCCCCGACGGAATCGCCCAGGCCGCGCTGATCCCGACCGCGTACTACACCGGCGACACGTTCAAGCCCGCGTCCCGCCAACCGCTCGACGAGGTCCTGCACATCGAGTCGTGGTGACGCCTAAAATCGGCGCATGGATCAAGCCTGGAAGCTGGAGCAGCACTTCTGGGAAGAGCTGAACGAGGGCCGGGCAGCCGGGTTCTACGCCCGTCACATGACGTCCGACGGCTATGTCGTCCTGCCCAGCGGCGTCGTCGAGCGCGACGACCTGATCGTCCGCTGGGAGCAGCACGAGCCGCTCACCTACGAGCTCTCCGAGCCCCGTCTGCTGCTCGTCGACGGGAACGTCCTCGTGCACTACCGGGTCACCGCCGACGGCTCCTGGCTGCCCGACTACAAGGCCTACATCACGTCGATGTACACCTGGGAGGGCGGCGAGTGGGCGCTGGTCTTCCGCCAACACACCCCCGAAGCCGAGTTCGCCTTCTAGGCCAGCTCGGCGATCAGGTCGGTGAGCACCCGCTTGGCGAGATCCAGTTCCTCGGCCGCCCGCGACAACTCCGGATCGAGCTCGGTGGTCGCCACCAACTCCCCCAGCCGAGCCATCTCCTCGAAGCTCGCGCACACGTCGGCCAGCGCCATCGCGCCGATGTTGGCGGCCGACCCCTTCAGCTTGTGCGCCTTCTCGGCGGCGACCGAGGCGTCGCCGGTGTGCACGGCGTCGCCCAGCGCGGCGAGCGTCTCCGGGGCGTTCTGGACGAACGAGTCGACCAGCTCGGCCAGCAACTCCTTCTCCGACTCCGTCGGGGCCGGTCCGGCGATGTCCGCGAACCGGGTGCGGATGCCGGCCACCGTCTCGTCCGCCTCGACCTCGTCGTCGGAGGCGGCCGCGGCCGGGGCCACCTCGACCGCGTCGAGAGCCGCCCGCAGGTCGTCGGCCCGGACGGGTTTCGGCAGGTAGCTGTCCATGCCGGCGGCCCGGCAGGCCGCCTTGTCCTCGACGAGGACGCTCGCGGTCATCGCGATGATGTGCGGCTGCCGGTCCGGTGGCAGCTCGGCCCGGATCCGCCGGGTGGCCTCCAGGCCGTCCATGTTCGGCATCTGGACGTCCATCAGCACGACGTCGTAGGGCGCGCGGTGCACGGCGGCGACGGCCTCGGCGCCGTCGGCGGCGGTGTCGACCAGGTGCCCCTGCTTGGACAGCATCAGCTGCGCGACCTTCTGGTTCACCGGGTTGTCCTCGGCGAGCAGGATCCGCAGCGAGACGGCCGCCGGAGCCGCGAACGGCACCTCCTCCTCGCGGGCCGGCTGGGTCCGCGCCACCATCCGGGAGACCGCGGTCTGCAGCGCGCCACCCCGGGCCGGCTTCGTGAGTATCGCCTCGAACAGCCGCTGCTGATCGGGGCCCGGCCGCCAGGCGACGCTGGTCAGGAGGATCAGCGGGAGGTCCGCGGTCTGCGGTAGGGCGCGCAGTGCGGCCGCGAGCTGAGCGCCGTCCATCTCCGGCATGTGCATGTCGAGGATCCCGACGTCGAGCGGGCCGGACTCCCGGGCCAGAGCCAGCGCCTCGGCCCCGGACGACGCGACCAGGCACTCCATCCCCCACCCGTCCAGCTGCAGGCTCAGCACCCGGCGGTTCGTCGCGTTGTCGTCGACGATCAGCGCCCGCGCGCCGGAGAGCGCGACCGACTCCGGCGGCCGGACGTCGCAGTCGGCGCAGGCCCGCAGCTGCGCGGTGAGCGTGAACGTGGACCCGACCCCGACCTCGCTCTCCACCGCGATGTCGCCACCCATCGCGTTGGCCAGCCGCCGGCTGATCGCCAGGCCCAGCCCGGTGCCGCCGTAGACCCGGGTGGTCGAGGAGTCGACCTGCGCGAACGAGCGGAACACCCGGTCCATGCGGTCGGCCGGGATGCCCGGCCCGGTGTCCCGCACCTCGACGGTCAGTCCGACGTGCTCGCCGGTGGTTCGCCCGCCGACGGTGAGCACGACCTCGCCGACCGCGGTGAACTTCACCGCGTTCGACAGCAGGTTGACCATGATCTGACGCAGCCGGGTGACGTCACCGCGCAGCACGCCCGGGGTGCCCGGGGCCAGGCTGCCGACCAGCTCGAGGTGCTTGCGCTCGGCGTCCAGGGCCACCAGCGCGAGCGCGCTGTCCATGCACTCGCGCAGGTCGAACGGCTCGTCGTCGAGCTCGAGCTCGCCGGACTCGATCTTCGAGAAGTCGAGGATGTCGTTGATGATCCCGAGCAGCGCCTCGCCCGAGTCGCGGACGGTCTTCACGAACTCCCGCTGGTCGGTGTCGAGGTCGGTGTCCATCAGCAGCCCGGTCATGCCGATCACCGCGTTCATCGGCGTCCGGATCTCGTGGCTCATCGTGGCCAGGAACGCGGACTTGGCCGCCGCGGCCGCGAGCGCGGTGTCCCGGGCGGTCGAGATGACCTCGATCGACTGGTTGACCGCATAGCCCATCCGCTCCAGTTCCACCGGCCCGGAGACCGTCGCCGGATGGCTCAGGTCCCCGGCCGTGATGCGGTCCGCCGCCTCGGTCACCTCCCGCACCGGCCGGGTGATCCGCCGCGTCACCCACCAGGCGCCCAGTCCGACGATGAGCAGCGCGCCGATCGACCCCCACAGGATCAGCGCGCGGGTGTGCAGGGCGCTCGCCCGGCTGGCCTGCTGACGGGCGGCGAGCAGCTGTAGCTCCTCGCCCCGCATCTCGTCCAGGCCGCCGGCGATCTGGATCATCGACGCCGACCCCTGGCCGGTCAGCGTGAAGTTCTGGGCCGCCTCGAACCCGCTCGACTCCCGCAGGGCCACGGTCTCGGCCATCACCGCGAGCTTGACCTGGACCGGTGGGTCGAGCTGGTCGAGCAGCATCTGCTGGCGCGGGTTGTCGCTGGTCGCGGTCCGCAGCCCGGCGATGTCGCCGCCGACGTGGGCGATCGCCTGCTGGTACGGATAGAGGTAGCTGGCCTTGCCGGTGACGACGTAGCCCCGGGCGCCCCGGTCGGCGTCCAGGAAGTCCTCGCGGACGACCTCGATCCGGTGCAGGACGTCGTACGAGTGGTCGACCGGGGCCCGGTCGGCGAGCATCGTCCCGATCCGCAGGTACGCGCTGGCCCCGACGACGGCCAGCGCGACCAGCGCGAGCAGGTAGCCGATCGCCAGGAGGCGGCCCACGGTGAGGCGCGCCCGGAACACGGGGAGCCTCGGACCGTCACTCCTGAACTGCACCCGAAACAGATCGGCCGAGGCCTCGCGTCTTCAAGGGCTTTTAGGCCCTGTCCTGCGAATCCGTGCTCGGCTGCGGCTCCGCTGCGAGCGAGATTCGCAGGACAGGGCCTAGACAGGGATAGCGGCCCAGACCGTCTTGCCGTCCGAGCACTCCTGGCAGCCCCAGTTGTCGGCGATCGCCGCGATCAGCGGCAGCCCGCGTCCGCGCAGGGACTCCGGGTCGAGCGGACGGACGACGATCGGCCGCCGGCTCTGGTCGCGGACCCACACCTGGACGACCGAGCCGCACAGCTTGATCGCGAGCCGGAACGGCGTCTTCGCGTGGTCGACGACGTTCGCGACGAGCTCGTGCACGACGAGCAGCACGTCCTCGGCCGCGGTGCCGACGATGTGCCACTGGTCGAGCAGCGCGCGCACCGCGCCGCGGATCTCGACCGTCGCCGCCGGGGTGGGATCATGTGCGCCATCGAGCTCGACGACAGGGTCACACTCGATGTTCATCGGACGGACCACCTCCACCGTTCGCACGACCCCTCCTCATCTGTCCCTGGTTTACCGCGCCCCGCGGATGCGAAACGATCCACGCGCCGAATCGTCACGTCCGGGCGGCCCGATCACCGCCAGACGGTGGTCTCCAGCGCGACGCCGTCGTACGCGGCCCGGCGCACCAGCACGCGAGTCACCGCACCGCCCGGCGTCCCGACGCACAGCACCAGGCCCGGCTGCGGCACGACGCCGGCCGAGCCGAGGCCGGGGCTGCTCCGGAGCAGCGCGACGCAGTCGTCCGGGCCGGGCGCCGCGGCCCCGGTCCAGAGCGACGCCCGGCCGGTCGTCGGGTGCAGGCGGCTGCCGAGCGCGTACGAGTTGTCGTAGGCGAGGTCCACGGCCGGGTCCGCGATCGAGGCCACCGCCGGCGGACGCGCGTCCAGGTCGACGCCGCCCAGCATCGGGACGGTCACGACGGTGGTCTCTCCGGCCGTGCCCCCGTCCTCCGGTTCTGGGGTGCAGCGCACCAGGCTGCCGCAGGCGGCCCGCTCCACGGCACCGGAGACGACCAGCCCGACGGCCGCGACCGTCCCGATGGCGCCGACGATCGCGATCGTCCGCGGCACCCAGGACAGATCCCGCCGTTCGGCGACGACCGTCTCGAGGAACTCCCACGCGCAGACGCTGAGCGCCGTCCCGAGCCCGCCGACGTTGATCAGCAACCAGATCCGCACCGGAAACCCGGCGGGCGGCCCCTCGAACCCGAGCTCGCGCACGCTCAGCACGACCGTGGTGATCGCGGTGACGGCCGGTCCGAGCAACGGGTGGACCCGGTTGATCCCGAACCAGTACCGGGCGATGAACCACAGGCTGGAGAAGAAGAACACGGTGGCCGCGACCCAGATCAGCGGCCAGCCGGCGTTGCTCGACAGGCGCAGCTGCTGCGCCGAGAACCACCAGACGAAGAATCCGGCGACCGCGGTCCCGGCCCGCCACAGGACCGGCCCCATCTCCTCCCGCATCCGGTCCCCGGCCGTCCCGACGACCGCGACGTACAGCACCGCGAAGCTGACGCCCATCACCGCGAGCGCGACGACGACGCTCTCGTCGAACTTCCCGACCACGTCGTCGACCGTGTCGTCGGTCGCGCGGTACGGAAGCGAGACCGCGACGACGAACGCGAAGCCGACCACCGTGCGGCTCAGCGCGATCTCGCTGATCAGCGGATTCGCCTCGCGGTCGAGGCGCCACGCGAACGCCGCCCAGGACGCCCCGAACCCGATCGCCGCGGCGAACGGTAAGAACAGCAGAAAACCTGCCATCGCCTTCCCCCAGTACTCCCCCGCCCCCTGTCCATGGTGACGGCGGAGCGCTACCGAGGGTTCACGCGACGAGGCGCTCGGCGGTCGTCACGTCGGTGATCAACACGTTCACCCAGTCGTTGAGCAGCGCGGCGCGGATCGCCGAGAACTTGCGTTCTCCGCCCGCCACCGCCACCCGCCGCTCGATCGTCCGCAGGTCGTTACCGGTGATGCCGACGACCCGCTGGTCGAGCCGCGACTTCACCGGCCGCCCGCCGTCGTCGAAGAACCTCAGGCAGACGTCTCCGACCGCGCCGAGCGCGCGCAGCTCGTCCTGGTCCGACTCGGCGACCGCGTTGCCCGACTGCAGGAGCAACGGCGACGGCTCCAGGCTGCCGATGCCGACCAGCGCGACCGTCAGCTCCTTCCACTGCGCCATCACCGCGGCCACGGCGTCGTCCTGGGTCAGCGCCCGGCGGATGGCCGGCGTCCCGACCAGGCCGGGTGACGGCACGAACACCGGCCTCGCGCCGGTCAGCTCGGCCAGGCGCCCGGTCAGCCGGGTCGCCTGCACCTGCGCCTCCGGGCTCCCGACGCCCCCCACGATCTGGACGACACGGTCGGCGACCTGCGTGTGCTTGGGGTGCATCGCGTCGACGGCCGCCAGCAGCGACTCGCTCCAGGACGAGATGCCGATGACGTCACCGCCCTTGAGGGTGGCGTCCAGGTACACGGCGGCGGCCGCGCCCAGGGCCGGGATCACGTCGCCGTTCGAGCCGTCGGTGTCGACCACGACCGCGTCACGCAGGCCGTAGCGCGTCTGGAGCTGTTCCTCCAGCTCGGTGTGGACGCCCGGGGGCAGCACGACGACGGTCCGGACGATGCCCCGGGTCGTCGCCTCCTTGAGCAGCCGGGAGACGCGGGGCTGCGAGATGTTCAGCTGGGCCGCGATCTCGGGCTGGCGCATGCCCTGCTCGTGGTACATGCGGGCGACCTTGGCCAGCATCCGCAGCTGCTCGGCGCCCACCGTGCGCACGCCGGTGACCGGCATCGGCGTCTCCCTCATATCTATTCACCGAAAGTCTAGCGATGCGGGGCGGGGCCCCGGAGAGCGAGCCCCACCCCGCGCGAATTCAGGACTTGCGGGCGAAGACGCCGAAGTCGTCGGCGTTGGCCTTGGTGACGATCTCGCAGTCGATCGACTGCTTCTCCGGCTCGCCGGACTTGCCGTCCTTGATCGTCTTGTCGGCCTGCGTCACCGCGTTCTCGGCGGCCAGCGCGGCCGGCTGGAGCGCGGTGGCCAGCATCTCGCCGGCCTTGATCGCCGCGATCGCGTCCGGGCTGCCGTCGAAGCCGACGACGACGACCTTGTTCAGCAGGCCGGCGCCCTTGAGCGCGGCCACCGCGCCGAGCGCCATCGTGTCGTTGCCGGCGATGACGCCCTGGATGTCCTTGTTCTTCTGGATGATCGTCTCCATCTTGGTGAACGCCTCCTGCTGGTCCCAGTTGGCGCTCACGCTGGCGACCTTCTTCATCGCCGGGTACTGCGAGATCACGTCGGCGTAGCCCTTGGAGCGGACGCCCGCGTTGGTGTCGGACTCCTTACCGGTGAGCTCGACGTAGTTGCCCTTGCTCTGCATGCCCTTGACGAACTCCTGCGCGGCCAGCTGGGCGCCCTGGGCGTTGTTGGAGACGATCTGGGCGGTGGCGACGCCCGTCTTGTTGATCTCGCGGTCGATGAGGAAGACCGGGATGCCGGCGTCCTTGGCCTTCTGCACCGGGCCGATCGAGGCGTCGGCGCCCGCGTTGTCGAGCACGATCGCCTTGGCCTTGCGCGAGATCGCCGCGTCGATCAGCTCGGACTGCTTGTTCGGGTCGTCGTCGTGGGACGCGACCGAGGTCTCGTAGCCGAGCGACTTGGCCTTCGCCGCCGCGGCGTCGGCCTCGGCCTTGAAGAACGGGTTGTCGGGCGACGGGGTGATGATCGCGATCAGCCCGCCGGCGTCCGACGACGAGCCCGAGGTGGCGTCGTCGTCGGAGCCACCGCACCCGGCGAGGGCGAAGACGCCGAGGGAGAGAGCGAGGCCGGCCGTGGCCAGACGACGCAGTCTGAGAGACATGGGGGTGATACCTCCACAGTGAGGGTTTCTCGGGGGTTGGGTGGAAACTCAGGCCTTCGGTGGCGCGGTCTGGGCGGCCGCCGCGGCGGCCGCACCGCGCTTCTTGAAGCGCTGCTGGCCCTGGTCGAGGACGACCGCGAGCACGATGACCGCGCCCTTGATCGCGATCTGCCAGAACGTCGAGACGCCGAGGTTGACCAGACCGTCGGCGAGGAAGCCGATGACGAACGCGCCGACGAGCGTCCCGCGGACGTTCCCGCGACCGCCGGACAGCGCCGCCCCGCCGATGACGACGGCCGCGATCGCGTTCAGCTCGAACGTCTCCCCGGCCTGCGGCGCGGCCGACGTCAGCTCGGACGCGATGATCAGCCCGGACAGCGCCGCACAGGCGCCGGAGATCATGTAGACGCGGGCCTTGACCGACCGCACCGGCACCCCGGAGAGCTCGGCGGCCCGCTCGTTGCCTCCGGTCGCGTAGAGCCAGCGGCCGAACGGCGCCTTCCGGATCAGCACCGTGATCACCGCGGCCAGGATCACCAGCAGGTAGATCGAGACCGGGATCCCGAGCACCTTGCCGGTACCGAGCCAGTCGAATCCGGTGTTGCCCAGTTCCTCGTCTCCGCCGAGGTTCGGGTACGTCTCGCCGTCGGAGATCAGCAGCGCGGCCCCGCGGGCCACGTACAACATGCCGAGCGTGGCGATGAACGGCGCCACGTTGAACCGCGTCACGAGGATGCCGTTGATCGCGCCGACGAACGTCCCGACCGCGATCGCGACCAGGATGACGACCCACACCGGCGGGTACGCGATGACCCCGAACAGCGTCACGCCGCCGAGCAGCTCACCGGCCACCACGCCGGACAGCCCGACGATCGAGCCGACCGACAGGTCGATCCCGCCCTTCAGGATCACCAGCAGCATGCCCAGCGCGAGGATCCCGTTGATCGCGACGTGCTTGGTCATCGTGATCACGTTCGTCACGGTCAGGAACGTGTCCGACAGCAGCGTGAAGACGATGATCAGCACCGCGAGCGCGATGAACGCGCGCGCCTCGAACACCACGTCCAGCATCCGCAGGCGTTTGGCCTGCGAGGCGGCCTCGGCCGCCGCTTCGCGCCGTTCGGTAGAGGGTGGTTGAGCGGTTGCGGTGCTCATGACGCTTCTCCGGTCTGTTTTGCGGACGCTGCGCCGCCGGACGCACTCATCAGGTCTTCTCGGGTCAGCTCGCCGCGCCGGAACTCGCCGACGATGCGGCCGCGGGCCAGCACCAGCAGCCGGTCGGGGATGTGCAGGGCCTCCTCGGCCTCCGAGGTGGTGAACAGCACGGCCAGGCCGCGCCGGGCCTGCTCGGCCATCAGCGCGAACACGTCGGCCTTGGCGCCGACGTCGACGCCCCGGCTGGGCTCATCCAGCAGCAGGACGCGCGGCTCGGTGAGCAGCGCCTTGCCGATGACGACCTTCTGCTGGTTGCCGCCGGACAGCGCCCCGATCGGCGACTTCGGGCTCGACGTCTTCACCGTGACGTCGGTGATCGTGCGCTGAACGGCCGCGTCCTCCCGCGAACGCGACAGGAAGATCCGCTTCGCGAACGCCAGCAGACCGGCCAGCGAGAGGTTCTCCCCCACGGTCATCGTCTGCACCAGGCCGTCGCGCTGCCGGTCCTCGGGCACCAGCATCAGCCCGCGGGAGATCCGGTCCCGGATGCCCTCGCCGCCGAGCGGCTCGCCGTCCAGCCGGACCTCCCCGGACTGGATCGGGATCCGTCCGGCCAGCGCCTCGAGCAGCTCGGTGCGGCCGGCACCCATCAGCCCGTAGAGCCCGACGATCTCCCCGGCCCGGACCCGCACGGTCAGGCCGTCGATCGCCAGCCGGTCGTTGTTGGACGGGTCCGGCACGACCAGGTCGGTGACGCTCAGCAACTCGTCGCCGAGGACCGTGTCCCGCTCCGGGAACAGCGAGTCCTGGTCCCGGCCGACCATCTGCCGGACGATCCACCCCAGGTCGACGTCCTTCGCCGCGGACGTGGCGACCAGCGAGCCGTCCCGCAGCACGACGACGTCGTCGGCGATCGACAGTGCCTCGTCGAGGTGGTGCGAGATGTAGACGACGGCGACGCCGTCGGCGGTGAGCTCCCGGATCAGCCGGAACAGGACCTCGACCTCGGGCTCCGACAGAGCGGACGTCGGCTCGTCCATGATCAGCACCCGGGCGTCCTGCAGCAGCGCGCGGGCGATCTCGACCAGCTGCTGCTGACCCAGGCGCAGCTCGCCGACGAGCGTCCGGGGGTCGATCTCCTCCTCCAGCCGGCGCAGGATGTCGGCCGCGAGACCGCGTTCGGTCTTGCGGTCGACGGCACCGGCGCCGGTGACCCGCTCCCGGCCGAGGAACAGGTTGTCCTCGACCGAGAGGTTCGCGCAGAGGCTGAGCTCCTGGTGAATGATGACGATGCCGAGGTCGGCGGCTTCGCGGGCCGAGCCGAACGTGACCGGTTCGCCGTCGACCGCGATGTGCCCGGTGGTGGGCGTCTCGATCCCGGCCAGGATCTTCATCAGCGTCGACTTGCCCGCGCCGTTCTCGCCGAACAGCGCGGTGACGCGTCCGGCCGCGGCCGCGAAATCGACGCCCTTCAGCGCGTGGGTGCCGCCGAACACCTTGGTGATCTGCGAAGCGCTGAGGACGCTCACGGCACTACCTCGAACTTCACCGGGGTCAGCGTCACGACCTGCGGGGTCAGGAACGTGAACGTGCCGGTGAGCGTCACCTTCTTGCCTTTGAGGGTGGCCGGGGTGACGCCCTTCAGGACCTGGCTGCGGACCTCGTTGTTCAACGCGGTGCCGGCGTCGGCGTACTGGACCTGGTTGAGGAACTGGCCGAACGTGATCGTGCCGGTCGCGTCGCGGAGCGAGGTGCCGGTGATCGCCGGGCCGACCTGGACCCAGATCTGAGTGTCCTTCGGGAGGCCCTCGACGGTGAGCGGGAGGAGGCTGCCGTTCGGGGCGCCCGCGGTGCCCTCGGCGGTGGCCGCGAAGCTGTATGGGCTGGTGCCTTCGCGGTGGCCGAACTTCGCGCCGGCCGCGTCCGCGTCGGCGACGAGCGCGGGGACCAGCTCGGTGATCGGCTGGGCCTCCTTCTCGACGAGCGGGACGACCTTGGGGAACGTCTCCTGGCCGTAGGCGGCCGGGTCGAACGTCCGCTCGGCTTCGGAGGTCGTCTGGGGGGCGTCGGCGTCGCGCCACTCGGTGGAGAGGCCCATCGCGGCCAGCACGATCACGACCACGGCGGCCTGGATCGCCCGCACCCGTCCGCGAGGCCGCGTATTGACCACCCGCCCCCGGGCGGCCCGCGTCGCCGCCGGAGCGGCCTCGGTGGCGGGGGCTTGTGTCGCGGCTTGTGACTCGGTCGGCGACGACGACGTCACGTGAGCCTCCTCGGTGCAATGGGGTTGGTTGGCGAGGCCGCAACGGCCTCCACTCCGAACTCGGCGGACGCCGCGCCCGCTGGCGCGGGTGGCGCGTCGGGGACGGTCTTGCCTCGGGCGCGCGCTACCGCGGCGCGCCACGCGGTACGTGCGGCGCGGCGGTCGTCGGCGGTCAGCGTCGGTAGGAACAGCTCCGTCTCGCGGGGGCGCTCGGCGAGCTGGTCCACGGTCCAGAAGCCGGCGCCCACCCCGGCGAGCTGGGCTGCGCCCAGGGCGGACAGGTCGGCTTCGTCGGCCCGGCGGACCTCGCGGCCGGAGACGTCGGCCTGGGCCTGCATGACCGCGGTGCTCCGCGACAGACCCCCGTCGGCCAGCAACGTCCCGACCGGCCCGCCGACCGACTCGACCGCCGCCACGACGTCCTCGACCTGGAGCGCCACCGACTCGATCGCCGCCCGGGCCAGCGCCGGACGCCCGGACCCGAGCGTCAGCCCACTGACCGTCGCGACCGCGGAAGCGTCCCACCAGGGCGCGCCGAGCCCGCCGAACGCCGGCACCAGGGCCACGCCCTCCGAACTCGGCCCGGCCGTCGACAACAGCTCGTCCACGCCGACGCCCAACAGCTCGGCCAGCCAGGTGAGCGTCCGCCCGGACGACCGGATGTTCCCCTCCAGCGCGAGCGTCGGCGCCGCTCCCCCGAGCTGCCAGGCGACCGTCAGGCACAGCCCGGCCGCGCTGCCGGCCGGCCCGGACAGCGCCGCCATCACCGACGACCCGGTGCCGTAGGTGGCCTTCACGACGCCCGGCCGCCAGCCCGCGTGCGCGAACAGCGCCGCATGCGAGTCACCGAGCACGGCGAGCACCGGTACCCCGTCGGGCAGCGGGTCGAGACCGCGCACGGCCGGGAACGGCCCGTCGGACGCGACGACCGTGCCCAGCACCGCCGACGGCACCCCGAACAGCGCCAGCAGCCGCGGATCCCACACCCCGCGCCGCGCGTCCAGCAATTGCGTCCGCGACGCGTTCCCGATCTCGGTGACGTGCTCTCCGCCGAACCGCGACAGCAGCCAGGAGTCGATCGTCCCGAGGCACAGCTCCCCGGCTTCGCTGCGTCGCCGGTCCGGGTCGTACTCGTCGAGCAGCCACTGGGCCTTCAGCGCCGAGAACATCGGGTCCAGCGGTAGCCCGCTGACCTCCGCGACCAGCTCACCCGCCCCGGCCGCGACCAGCATCGCGCAGCGCTCAGCGGTCCGCCGGTCCTGCCAGCCGAGCACTGGCCCGAGCGGCTCGCCGGTCGCCCGATCCCACAGCACCAGCGACTCGCGCTGATTCGTCAGCCCGACCGCGACGATCCGCGGAGCGTCGTCCGAAGAAAGGCAGGACCCGACCGCGAGGCGGACGCTCTCCCAGACCTCGAGCGCGTCCTGTTCGACCCAGCCCGGACGCGGGTGCGCAGCACCCAGCGGCGCGGACGCGGAGCGGACGACCGAGCCGTCGGCGGAGACCAGCAGAGCCTTGGTGGAGCTGGTGCCCTGGTCGATCGCCAGGATCAGGTCAGCGGTGGAGGCCATGTCCCAGCAGCTCTCTGGCGGCGGCGACGATGCCGTCGGCGGTCAGGCCGAAGTGCTCCAGCAGGAAGCCGGCGCTGCCGGTGGGGGCGAACACGTTCGGGATGCCGAGGATGCGCATCCGGACCGGGTGCTCGGCCGCGACCAGCGACGCGACCGCGGCCCCGAGGCCGCCGCTGACCGTGGCCTCCTCGGCGGTGATGATGCCGCCGGTCTCGCGGGCCGCGGCGAGGACCGCGCCCACGTCGAACGGGTCGACGAACGGCATGTTGATCACCCGCAGGCCGATGCCCTCGGCGCGTAACCGCTCGGCCGCCTCCAGCGCCCGTGACACCAGCGTGCCGATCGCGATCACCGTGACGTCGTCGCCGTCGGTGAGCTGGTTGCTCCGGCCCGGCCCGAACGGCGCACCGTCCGGGGTGACGGCGGGGACCTTGAATCTCGGGATCCGGATGAACGACGGGCCGGGGTTCTCGATCGCCCAGCGGACCGCGGCGCGGGTCTGCTCCGGGTCGGCCGGGACGACGACCGGGAGGTTCGCGACCGCCCGCATCCACGACAGGTCCTCGATCGAGTGGTGGGTCGGGCCGAGCTCGCCGTAGGCCATGCCCGGGCTCTGGCCGCACAGGACGACGTGGGTGTTGCTGTAGGCGGCGTCGGCCTTGATCTGCTCGAGCGCGCGCCCGGTGAGGAACGGCGCGGCCGCGCTGACGAACGGGATCTTCCCGCCGTTGGCCAGCCCGGCGCCCACGCCGACCAGGTCCTGCTCGGCGATGCCGACGTTGATCAGGCGGTCCGGGAAGCGCTCGCGGAACCCGACGAGGTTGCTCGAGCCGACCGAGTCGTTGCAGACCGCGACGATGCGCTCGTCGGCCTCGGCGAGCTTGATCAGCTCGTCGGCGAAGTCCTGCCGGCAGTCGTAGGTGGTGGTCACACGAGTTCCTCGAGAGCGAGACGGACCTGCTCGGGCGAGGGCACCTTGTGGTGCCACTCGACGCGGTCCTCCATGAACGACACGCCCTTGCCCTTGATCGTGTGGGCGACGATCGCGACCGGCTTGCCGGTGGTGGACGGCTCCAGCGCCTGCAGCAGGGCCGCGTGGTCGTGCCCGTCGACCTCGCGCAGCTCGAAGCCGAAGCTGCGCCACTTGTCGCCGAGCGGTTCGAGCGCCTTGGTGTCCTCGGTGCGGGCGCCCTGCTGGAGCCGGTTGCGGTCGACGATCGCGGTGAGGTTCGCGAGCTCGTAGTGGGACGCGGTCATCGCCGCCTCCCAGTTGCTGCCCTCCTGCATCTCGCCGTCGCCGAGGACGACGACCGTGCGCCAGGGCTGGCCGCCGAGCTTGGCCGCCAGCGCCGCCCCGGTCGCGACCGGGAAGCCGTGGCCGAGCGGGCCGCTGTTCGTCTCGACGCCGGGCACCTTCACGCGGTTCGGGTGGCCGTTGAGCGCCGACAGCGGGGCCATGAACGTCGTGAGCTCGGCGCGCGGGAAGAAGCCGCAGAACGCGAGCGTGGAGTAGAGCGACGCGGCGCAGTGGCCCTTCGAGAGCACGAACCGGTCGCGGTCGGCCCAGTCCGGACGGGTCGGATCGAGGTTCAGCACGCCGGCGAAGCAGGTCACCAGGATGTCGGTGACCGAGAAGTCGCCGCCGATGTGGCCCAGCTTCGCCGACGCGATCATCTCGACGACGCTGCGGCGCACGGCGAGCGAGATCTTCGCCAGCTCGGTTGCTTTTTCCGCGATGTCCGCCCCGGCCAGCCGCCGGCGCAGATCCTGGTACTCGGCCGCGAGTGGTGGGTCAGCCACTAACATGGCGAATATCTATTCCGGCTCGAATGTGCATACGGCTACCCTGGGGGCGCACCGCGGCTTTCGTCAAGAGCCAATTCGTGATCCCGCTGGCTCGGACGACCGTTGACACGTAACCGGCCGGAAACTACGTTGGCCGAAACGCCCATTCGGCTATGAATGGATATTCCAATGGAACCGTTATTCGGTGCCGGCATCTGGCACTTCGGGCAATACGTCGACCGGTACGCGACGGACGGATACGGTCCCCCGGTCTCCACGCTCGAGGCGATCGACCGCGCCGGTCAGGTCGGGTCGCTGTCGGTCGTCGACCTGACGTTCCCGTTCGCGCCCGCCGAGCTGCCGGTCTCCGAGGTCGCGGACGCGTTGAAGCGCAACGACCTGCGGGCCATCGCGATCACGCCGGAGATCTACACCCGGACGTTCGTCAAGGGCGCGTTCACGAACCCTTCCGAGTCGGTGCGGCGGGAGGCTCTGGCGTTGATCTCGGCCGCGGCCGAAGTGGGCCGCGAGCTGGGCGTCGACTACATCAAGCTGTGGCCGGGGCAGGACGGGTGGGACTACCCGTTCCAGGCCGACTACGCCGAGATCTGGAAGTACTCGGTCGAGGGCGTGCGCGAGCTGGCCGTGGCGTTCCCCGACCTCAAGTTCGCGATCGAGTACAAGCCCCGCGAGCCGCGCAACCGCATGGTGTTCTCCGGCGTCGCCCGGACGCTGCTGGCGATCGAGGAGATGGGGCAGCCGAACGTCGGCATCCTGCTCGACTTCGGTCACTCGCTCTACGGCGGCGAGTCACCGGCCGACGCGGCGCAGCTGGCGATCTCCCGCGGCCGGCTGTTCGCGATCGACGTGAACGACAACTTCCGGGGCTGGGACGACGACATGGTCGTCGGGTCGGTGCACCTCACCGAGACGGTCGAGTTCTTCTGGACGCTGCGCAGGCTCGGCTGGGAGGGCGTCTGGCAGCTCGATCAGTTCCCGTTCCGGGAGGATCAGGTGCAGGCGGCGCGGGACGGTATCGAGGTGATGAGGGCGATCTACCGGGCGATCGACCTGATCGACGAGGACGCGCTGGCCGCGGCCCAGAAGGCTCAGGACGCGCTGGCCGCCCAGCGCATCATCCGCAAGGCGCTGCTCTCGACGCTCCCGGACTGAGCCGGACGCTCACCTGGAAGCCCAGCTCACGGAACCCCAGTGCCCGGGCCACCCGGCGGGAGGCCTCCGGGCGGGCCCGCCACTGGGGCAGCAACCCGAGGTCCAGCACGCGGGCGACGGCGGTACCGGCGACGTCGCGCGCCAGCCCGCGCCCGCGTGCGCCCGGAGCCGTCAGAACGCTGAGGTGCCCGGCCCCACCGGGCCAGACCCGGTAACCCGCGGCCGCCACGACGTCGGCCCCGGCGCGCCGTACGAACGCCGGCGAGGTGATCTCGGCCAGCCCCGATTCGTCGACGTCGTCGGCCGGCGCCCCGGCCAGGAAAGCGACGACGTCGGGATGACCGGCCGGAAGCGTCTCGACCGCGCCGGAATCCGGCGGGCGGAAGTCGGCCGGGTCGCAGTAGGCGAGGGTCGCCGGCCCCAGCGTCGGTACCCGGCTCCCGACCACGAGTCCGGTGGTCAGCGAGAAGCCGCGGCTCAACAGCTCGGCGGTCGACGCGTCCGGTGCGGTGCCGATCGCTGCGTTCCCGAGCCGGACGACGCCGGCCCAGCCCCGCGGGCAGAGCCCCGAGCCGGGTGACACGGCCACGTCGAACGCCCCGTCGCGGAACGCGACCGGCGCATCGGCCAGGCCGGTCCAGAGGCTCTCGGCACGGCCGAGAAGGACGTCGGCGGCCACCGGCGAGCTATTCGATTCCGCTGACCACGGCCTGGAACGCCAGTTCACTCGCGCCGATGAGGGCGCTGTCCCGGCCCAGCTCGGGCGTCAGGAGCCGCAGCGTCCCGCGGGACTCGGGCTTGGAGCGGCGGGCGATCTCCGCCTCGACCGCCGGCCGCTGCAGGCGAACGATTTCCTCGAGCATGTCGTGGACGATGATCGCCTCGGGGTTGAAGACGTTTATCAGGATCCCGAGCGCCCGCCCCAGCACCACGGCCAGCTGCGCCACCGCACCGGCCGCGGGTTGCCGTCCCAGCCTCGCGTCCGAGAACACCGACGCGACCGCGCCCGAGCCCGGCGACCCGGCGCACCCGGCCGCCCGCAGCAGCGCGTGCTCGCCCAGGAACGTCTCGAGGCACCCGTTGCTGCCGCAGTGGCAGGCCGGCCCGTCGGGGTCGAGCATGATGTGCCCGATCTCGCCGGCGTATCCGCCGGCCCCGAGAATCTCGGCCCCGTCGACGATCACCCCGCCGCCGACGCCGACCGAGCCGGTCACGTAGACGACGTCACGGAGCTGACGGGCCGCCCCGCGCTGGTGCTCGGCGACCGCGCCGAGGTTCGCGTTGTTACCGATCCGAACGTCCGACCCGAGCCGCTGCCGCAACGTCGCCCCGAACGGGACGCTCCGCCAGCCGAGGTTCGGGGCGTGCACGACCAGCCCGTCCAGACGGCTGACCGTCCCCGGCACCGACACGCCGACGCCCACCAGCCGAGCGTCCCCCGGCATGCGGGCGGCGAGCCACCGCGCGTCGCGGGCGATCTGCGTGCAGGCGCCGGAGGGCGACAGCGGGGAGGCTAATGGAGTCTCCCGGCGGACGTGCACCCGGCCGCCGAGGCCGACCGCCGCCGTCACCATCCGCTCGACCTCGACCTCGACGGCGAGGACGTACGGACCGTCCCGGCGGGGAGCCACCACGTGCGACGGACGCCCGGCCTTGTCACCACCGGCCGGGACGTGCTCGTCGACCATGCCGCGCCGCACCAGGTCCGCCACCAGATCGCCGATCGTGCTCCGGTTGAGGCCGAGCGAAGCGGTGAGCTCCGCCCGGCTCATCTCTCCGTGCACGTGGATCTGCTGGAGGACCTGGCTGAGGTTGTGTCGCCGGATCTCCTCCGGACGCACGACCGTGGCTCGGGACACCGGAGGATCAGTCCTCCTGCGGAGCCCTGCGGGACAGCGCGTCGGCACCGGCGGCCACCAGCAGCACCAGACCGGTGACGAGGAAGACGTACGCCGAGCTGATGTTCTTGATCAGGTTCAGGCCGTTCGGGATCATCGCGATCACGATCGCGCCGATGATCGCGTCCCGGACCTTGCCCCGTCCGCCGAAGAGCGACGTACCGCCGATGACGGCCGCGCCCACCGCGTACAGGACGTCGGTGTTCTTACCGAAGTCGGACGGAACACCGCCCAGGTACGACGCACCGATGATGCCGGCCAGACCGGCCATGCCCGAGCAGATGATGAACGCGGACATCCGGATGCGCTTGGTGTCCACACCGGCCCGCTTGGCCGCCTCACGGTTGCCACCGACCGCGTAGAGGAAGCGGCCGTACTGGGTCTTGGTGAGGATCAGCGTCCAGAACACGAACACCACGGCGACGACGAGCACCGCCCACGGCACGCCCTGGATCTTCGCGAACACCGTGCGGGAACGGTCCTGGTTGAGGACGTAGACCGCGATACCGGTGATCAGCGCGATCGCTCCGCCCCGGACGAACACCAGGATCAGCGGCTCGGCCGACAGCCCTTCGCGCCGGCGGCTGATCGAGCGGTACGTGCTCGTGCCCAGGTAGATCAGCACGGCGGCCGCCCACAGCACCCACGCGACGATGACCGGCATGTACGCGTTGTCGATCTTGTCGATCACGTCGTAGCTGCGGGTCGGGATCGCGGCCCCGGTGCCGATGAACTTCAGCAGTGCGCCCTGCCAGGCCAGGAACAGCGCCAGCGTCACGATGAACGACGGGATGCCGATCCGCGCGACGAGGAAGCCGATCAGCGTGCCGATCGAGGTGCCGATCGCGACCGAGAGGAACATCGCGAGCAGCTGGTTCGAGCCGAGCTGCGCGACCGCGATGACGATACCGACGGCGATGATCGCCACCGGGATCCACAGCCGGGCGAACGCCGCCATCACGACGGTGGCCACCATGATCAGCATCAGCGTGACGAACACGCCGGTGCCGAGGGCCGCCTGCAGGTCGCCGCCCCGGTTCAGCGCGAGCGCCATGCCGGCGGCACAGACACCGCCCGCCGTACCGGCGGACAGGTCGATCTCGCCGATCAGGAGCACGAAGACCATGCCCATGCCCAGGACCGAGATCTGCGCGGCCTGCTGGAGCAGGTTGGCGAAGTTGCCCTTGCTCAGGAAGACGTCGCTGGCGCTGGCGAAGATGATGACCAGCACCACCGCGCCCAGCACGGCCGGCAGTGCGCCGGCGTCGCCGCCCTTCACCCGCTGGACGAAGGCGCGGAACGCCTCGCTCAGGTTGCTCGGGCCGGCGTCCGAGGAGAAGGCCGCCGCGTCCGCTTCCTTGGTGCTGCCCAGCGCCGAGTCGTCGGTCGCGACGCTGTAACCCTTGTCAGTAGTCATTCCCAGTCCCTCAGAGGTTCGCGTCCGCGGTGGCGCGGGAGAGACCGAGGTCACCCGAGCGGCCGGTGGTGATCAGCTCCACGACCTGAGCCACGGTGGCGTCCTTGGCCTTGACCTCGGCGGCGATGCGGCCGAGGTAGAGGGCGTCGATCCGGTCGGAGACCTCGATCACGTCGTTCATGTTGTGCGAGATCAGCACGACGCCGAGCCCGCGGTCGGCCAGGCGGCGGACCAGGTCGAGCACCTGCCGGGTCTGGGCGACGCCCAGCGCGGCGGTCGGCTCGTCGAGGATCACGATCCGCGAGTTCCAGAGCACGGCCTTGGCGATCGCGACGGTCTGGCGCTGGCCTCCGGAGAGGCTGCTGACCGGCTGGCGTACCGACTTGACCGTGCGGACCGAGAGGCTGGCGAGCGTCTCGCGCGCCTTCTTCTCCATCTCGCCCTCGTCGAGCCAGCGCAGCTTGTTCTTGGACTCGCGGCCCAGGAACATGTTCTCGACGATGTCGAGGTTGTCGGCCAGCGCGAGGTCCTGATAGACGATCTCGATGCCCAGCGCGGCCGCGTCACGCGGAGAGTTCAGCGTGACCTGCTGGCCGTCGAACAGGAACTCACCCGAGTCGATGTGGTGGATTCCGGCGATGCATTTGATCATCGTCGACTTGCCGGCGCCGTTGTCGCCGACCAGTGCGGTGACCTCGCCGGGGTAGACGGCGAAGTCGATGTCGTGCAGGACCTGGACCGGGCCGAAGCTCTTGTTGATCTTGCGCAGTTCCAGGAGTGGCTTGTCAGCCATCGCAGCTCCTTCAGCGGCGGAACGCCGGTGGACGACCCGCCGTAGCGGGCCGTCCACCGGCTGAAAGGACTTGCGTCAGGAGATGCCGGCAGCGGTGCAGAGCGCGGCGTACTTGTCCTTGCACAGGTCGGCCTTGGTCACGAAGCCGTCGGCGACGACGTCCTTGACCGTGTCCTTGGTGATGGCCTTCGGCGGGAGCAGCAGCGCCGGGACCTGGCGCTTGCCCTCGGTGTCCTCGACCGTACCGGTGGTCTCGGCCTTCTCGCCCTTGAGGAGCGCGACGGCCAGCTTGACCAGACCGTTGGCCTCGTCCGCGATCGGCTTGTAGACGGTCATGTACTGGTCGCCGGCGAGGATGTTCTGCAGACCGCCGACGGTCGCGTCCTGACCGGTGACCGGCACCTTCAGGCCGTTCTTCTTCAGCACGGTGATCGCCGAGTTGCCGAGACCGTCGTTGGCCGCGAGAACGCCGTCGACCTTACCGCCGGCCGCGGTGAGCAGCTGCTCGAAGATCGTGACGGCCTTCGCGTTGTCCCAGTCCGGGACGCTCTGGTCGCCGGCCTTCTTCCAGCCCGCCTTGTACTTCGGGTCGAGCACGGAGTCGTAGCCCTGCTTGAACAGCGTGGCGTTGTTGTCCGTCGGCGAGCCGTTCAGCTCGATGATCGACGGGTTGGTCTTCTTGGCCGCGGTGAGGCCGTCGACCAGGCCCTGGCCCTGCAGCTTGCCGACCTGCACGTTGTCGAACGACACGTAGTAGTCGGCCTGCCCGCCGAGGGTCAGCCGGTCGTAGTCGATCGTCTTGACGCCGGCGGCCTTGGCCTTCGACTCGACCTGGGCGCCGGTGGCGGAGTCCAGGTTGACGATCGCGAGGACCGAGACGCCCTCCTGGATCATGCCGTCGGCGATCGAGACGAACTTGCTCTTGTCGCCGAGCGCGTTCTGGATGTCGGCCTCGACGCCGGCCTCCTTGAACGCCTTGGTCAGCAGAGGCTTGTCGAAGCTCTCCCACCGGGCGGAGGACTGCGTGTCCGGCAGGATCACGCCGACCTTGCCCTTGGTGGCGGACGAGCCGGAGTCGGAGCTCTTGTTGTCCGAGCCAGAGTCACTATTTCCGCACGCCGCCAGCGTGAGGGCCGTGACGGCGCTGAGCGCGACCATCGTGAGCGCACGAATGCGCATGGTCTTCCCGCCTTCCCCGTTGAAGGGACCGGGTCCAGGGCGGACCGCGGTTAATTGTTGTGGGCGGGAACATATCGAGACGTGCCTCACCTGCGGAAGCCCTGTTACGGAAGCGTTACCGCGTCAGTGTTTCGCCGTGACCGCATCCTCATTGATGAGCCGATCGGCCAGGGCGTCGATGGCCCGATCGAGCGGGGCCCGGTCAGCCGGGTCGGCAGTATCCCAGTCCCCCAACCGGCTGTCGAGCCGGAATACGTCGGACACGTCACAACTTATAAAGTTGCATCAAACAACCTCCGAGATAAGGTTGTACTCGTCAAGCACTCACTAAGGATGAAGATGACGACTGCTACCGAGGCGCGATCCGCCGCCGGTGCGCCACCGACCGCGGAGCCGATGTCGCACCGTCAGATCCTGGAGGCCCTGACCGGGCTCCTGCTCGGCATGTTCGTGGCGATCCTGTCGTCCACGATCGTGTCCAACGCGCTGCCGACGATCCTGACCGACCTCGAGGGCGGCGAGTCGGCGTACACCTGGGTGGTCACCAGCACGCTGCTGGCCACGACCGCCACCACCCCGATCTGGGGCAAGCTCGCCGACCTGACCAGCAAGAAGCTGCTGGTCCAGATCGCGATCGTGATCTACGTGGCCGGGTCGGCGGTCGCCGGCCTCTCGCAGAACATCGGCGAACTGATCGCCGCCCGCACGTTCCAGGGCATCGGCGTCGGCGGCCTCACCGCGCTGACCCAGGTGATCATGGCCGCGATGATCGCGCCCCGCGAGCGCGGCCGGTACTCCGGCTACCTCGGTGCGGTGTTCGCGGTCGCGACCGTCAGCGGACCGCTGATCGGTGGCGTCATCGTCGACACGTCCTGGCTGGGCTGGCGCTGGTGCTTCTACGTCGGCGTTCCGATCGCCGCGATCGCGCTCGTCGTCCTGCAGCGGACGCTGAAGCTGCCGGTGATCCGGCGGAAGGTCAAGATCGACTACCTCGGCGCGACGCTGATCACGGCCGCGGTCTCGCTGTTGCTGATCTGGGTCTCGCTGGGCGGTAACCAGTTCGACTGGCTGTCCTGGCCGACCGCGGTCATGGTGCCGGGCGCGCTGGTGCTGGGCCTGCTGTTCGTGTTCGCCGAGACGCGGGCGTCGGAGCCGATCATCCCGCTGGCGCTGTTCCGCAACCGGACGGTCGCGCTGGCCACGGTCGCGTCGCTGTTCGTCGGGGTGGCGCTGTTCGGGGCCACGGTGTTCCTGTCGCAGTACTTCCAGATCGCCCGGGGCGAGTCGCCGACGGTGTCCGGCCTGCTGACGCTGCCGATGATCGGCGGTCTGTTCCTCTCGTCGACGATCTCCGGACGGATCATCACCACGACCGGCCGGTGGAAGCGGTTCCTGGTCGCCGGTGCGTTCCTGACCACCGCGGGCTTCGCGCTGATGGGCACCGCCCGCGCCGAGACGCCGTACTGGCGGCTCGCGCTCTTCATGGCGCTGATCGGTGTCGGGCTCGGTATGACGATGCAGAACCTGGTGCTGGCCGTGCAGAACACGGTCAAGACCAGCGAGCTCGGGACGTCGTCCTCGACCGTCGCGTTCTTCCGCAGCCTCGGTGGCGCGGTGGGCGTGTCGGCCCTGGGTGCGGTGCTCGGACACCGGGTCTCGGACTACCTGGCCTCCGGCCTGGCCGCGATCGGCGTCAAGGCCGGCTCCGGCGGTGGCGACGCGCTGCCCGACCTGGACACGCTGCCGGCCCCGGTCCGGACCGTGGTGATGGACGCCTACGGCCACGGCGCGGGTGACGTCTTCCTGGTGGCGGCTCCGTTTGCGCTGCTGGCGTTCGTCGCGGTGCTGTTCATTCGCGAGGTCGCGCTCCGCACGACGACCGGCGACACCCCGGCCGCGACCCCGGCGTCGCCGTCGGTGTCGGCGTCGGCCGTGGGCGGCCCGGACGCGGCGGCCGAGCCGATCGACCGGGCGGTCGACACCGGTTCGGCCCGCGTCGCCATCGACGGGGTCGCGGTCCAGCCGGCCGACGAGGAAGCCGACCGTCAGCCGGTCCCGGCCGCGGTCCTGACCGCGCCCGAGACCGAGGCGGTCCCGGCCGACGCGGTCCCGGCCGGTGCCGCTCCGCGGCGGACGCGGCACCACCCCGGCCGGCACGAGGCCGGTCGGCACGAGGCCACCCGCCGTGGCGCCCGCCGCAAGGCGGAGCACGACCGTAGCTAATCCCGGTTAACAAAAGGCCGACCCCGTGGGGTCGGCCTTTTGTTAACCTGCGCCGATGGTGCGCCCGTACGACCTGGTCCTGTTCGGAGCCACCGGCTTCACCGGCGGCCTGACGGCCGAGTACCTGGCCGGGCACGCGCCACCCGGGCTCCGCTGGGCGCTGGCCGGCCGCAACGCGGCCAAACTCGCCGCGGTCCGCGACCGCCTCGAATCCGCTCCCGACGTCCTCCACGCGGACGCGACCGACGCCCGATCAGTGCGCGAGGTCGCCGAGTCGACGCGGGTGGTGGCCAGCACCGTCGGCCCGTACGTGAAGTTCGGTGAGCCGCTCGTGGCCGCGTGCGCCGAGTCCGGCACCCACTACACCGACCTCACCGGCGAACCGCGCTTCGTCGACGAGATGTACCTGCGCCACCACGACACCGCGGTCGGCTCGGGCGCCAAGCTCGTCCACGCCTGCGGGTTCGACTCGATCCCGGCCGACCTGGGCGCGTACTTCACCGTCCAGCACCTGCCCGAGGGCGTCCCGCTGCAGGTCGAGAGCTTCTACCGGGTCGCCGGGCAGGCGTCGGCGGGCACCGTGCACTCGCTGATCGGCGCGGTGGCCGACGCGCTACCGGCCCGGCGCGCCCACCGCGAGCGCCGTCGCCGCGAGGGGACGCCGGACGGACGGCGGATCGGGTTCACCGGGCCGCTCCCCCGCACCCATCCGCTCGGCCCGTGGACGGTGCCGCTGCCGACGCTCGACCCGCAGATCGTGGCCCGGTCGGCGGCCGCACTCGACCGCTACGGCCCCGAATTCCGCTACGGGCAGTACGCGGTGATGCCGTCACCGGCCGCGGCCGCGGCCGCCGTGGTCGGCGCCGGGGCGGTGGCCGCCGCCGCGCAGATCCGGCCCGTCCGCAACGGCATCCTGCGCCGCTTCCCGTCCGGCTCCGGACCGACCCCGGAGCAGCGCGAGGCGGGCTGGATGTCGGTCCGCTGCACCGGCGTCGGCGGTGGTCAGGGCGTGCTCACCGAGGTGTACAGCGACCGCGACCCGGGCTACGCGTCCACCGCGATCATGCTCGGCGAGGCGACGCTGTCCCTCGCGCTCGACGACCTCCCGCCGGCCGCCGGCCAGCTGACGACCGCGGTCGCGATGGGCGACGCGCTGATCGCCCGGCTGGACGCGGCCGGCATCACGTTCCGCGTTCTCGGACGGCGGACGCTGCCGTCGTGACCGCGTCCGGCGAGGACGCGGCCAGCTCGACCACGAAACAGGCGCCGGTCGGGCGGTTGGGGCGGTAGCCCAGCCCGATCCGCCCGGCGTCGGCCAGCGTCCGGACGATGTACAGGCCCAGCCCGGTGCCCCGCTTCGTCGTCGCGACCCCGGTCTCGGCCCGGCTGAACCGGTCGAACAGCTGAGGGACGAACTCCGGCGGCACGCCCTCGCCGTGGTCGCACACACAGAGCTCGACGATCGCCCCGCGGGCCGCCGCGGTCAGGTCGAACGGCGGCGCGCCGTACTTCACCGCGTTGCCCAGCAGGTTCGTCACGATCTGTTGGAGGTGCCCGGGGTCGGCGCGGACGTACGTGCCGTCCGGAACCGACACCGTCACGTCCAGGGCCTCGTCCGGCGGCAGCGTGAGCACCGCGTCGTGCAGGGCGGCTCGCAGCTCGACCGGCACGGCCTTCGGGGTCAGCACCCCGGCGTCCAGCTGCGCGACCGTGAGGATGTCCTCGACCAGCCCGTTCAGCCGGTGCCCGGCGCCGGCGATCCCGAGCAGGTACTGCTTCTTCCGCGGCTCGGGCAGGTGCTCCCAGTCGTCGGCCAGCGTCTCGGCGTACCCGAGGATGCCGGTGATCGGCTGCCGGACGTCGTGCGAGAGCATCGCGACGAAGTCGGCCATCCGGTCGCGGGCGTCGGTGAGGTCGTCGTTCGTGCGCTCGAGCTCGTCGGCGTGCTCGGCGAGCTGGGTGCGGGCCGCGGCCTCCTCGGCCTCCAGCCGCTTCCGCTCGGTGATGTCGACGACCTGGACGGTGAACTGGGCCGGTTGGTTCTCCAGGTCGCGGAGCAGCGTGGCGGTCGTCGCCCCGTGGACGACGTGCCCGTCGGCCCGCAGGTACCGCTTCTCCAGCGTGAAGCCGGGCGTGGTGCCGGCCAGCGCCTCGCGGACCGGGTCGTCGGTGGCCGAGCGGTCGTCCGGGTGGGTCACGTCGGCGGACGTGAGCTGCAGCAACGCGTCCGGCGAATAGCCGAGCATGGTGCAGAACGCCTGGTTGGCCTGGCGGAACCGGCCGGTGAGATCGACGATCGCCATGCCGACCAGCGACCGGTCGAAGACCGTGCGGAACCGCTGTTCGGACAGGCGCAGCTCGCGGCGGCTGCGGGCCCCGCGGGCCGCGACCGCGACCGCGATCAGGCCGACGGTGGCCGCGGTGGCCAGCCCGACCCGGCCGGCCGTGGTCGCGCCGGAGAGCGGGGCGTAGAGCGCGGAATCGGGCACGGTCGCGATCAGCCGCCAGCCGGTGCCGCTGACCGGATAGGCGCTGAACGTCCAGCCCGCCCCGCCGGACGTGTACGTCCCGGCGACCCGGCCGGACGCGCGGAGCTTCGCCGCGAGCGCCGGCTCGGCGGTGCTCAACGCGCCGGTCCGGCTGGTCACCGCGCGGTTGGCGGCCACCGTCCGGCCCGCGCCGTCGACCAGGTAGACCCGGTTGCCGGGGATCGAGAGCGCCTTCGTGAGATAGGACGAGAGCGGGCTGCGAGCCACCTCGACGGCACCGGAGAACACCCGCCGTCCGTAGGCCGTCTCGTACGGCATCGCGAACGCGGTCACCGCGACGTGACGGCTGGCCGAGGGCACGACGGCAGAGACGGCCGGCGTCCCGTTGAGGACCGCGGTGCGCAGGTGGGCGTAGCCGCCGAGCAGGTTCTTCCCGATCAGCGCCGGGTTCCGGGGCTCGACGTGCAGCACCCGGCCCCGGGAGTCGACGAGGACGGCCGCCGGGTAGCCGAACGTCGTCACCGACCGGCGGAAGTCCTCGTCGCTGACCGTCTTCCCGGAGAGGAACCGCTCGGCCTGGGTGCGTTCCCGAGCCAGCACGTCCTGGACGTAGCTGGACACGAACTGGCTGCCCAGCGACACCCGGGCGTCGAACCGCTCGAGCAGGTCGGTACGGCTGGACTGCTGGGCCCAGGACAGCGCCCCGGCCCCGACCACGCACAGGACGAGCCAGATCGCGGCCGGCAGCAGGAGATCCCGCACTCCGGTCCAGGTTCCGTTCCTCACTACCGGAACTTAACCACGCCAAAGGTGCTAATTACGTCTATACCGCTCCAGCGTGGTCACGATCTGCCCGGCCGCCTCGGTCAGCGTCGCGAGCTCGGCCTCGGAGAACTCGCGCGGCCGCATCCCGAACACGCAGTGGGTGCCGATGACCTGGCCGTCCGGCGTGCTCAACGGCGCCCCGGCGTAGCTGCGGACGCCCTGGTGGACGACGAACGGGTTGTCGTGCTCCTCCGGGTCGAGCGTCAGGTCCGGGATGACCTTGAGCTCGCCGGTCTGGACCGTGCGCACGCAGAACGACCACTCGATCGGCACGTTCACCGCGTCGCCGTACTGGCTCACGCCGTAGCTGCCGCGCACCATCGCGGCCGAGTCGAGCATCAGGTTCGTCAGCGCGACCGGCTGGCCCAGCTTCTCGGCGGTCCGGGCCGCGATCACGTCCAGCTCGGCGATCAGCGCCGGGTCGGTCAGGTCGTAGTTCGCGACCGCCTGCAGCCGGTCGAACGCGGCCAGCGCGTCCCGGTCGGCCTCGGTCAGCTGCTTCACGACGCTGCGCCGTCCTGGATCAGGGCCTGGGCCTGGGCGAGGCGGTCGTGGCTGGCGACCCGGATCGCCAGCGCCTCGCCGCAGAGCGCGGTCACCGGCGCGCCGGCCCGCATCGCGTCGAGCATGCGTTCGATCGCGCCCGGCCCGGTCTCCTCGCCGTCGAGGCCCGCGCTCGACAGCAGGTCGGCCCACACGCCGTCGCTCTGCGGGCCGTAGATCCGCTGCACGGCACGGTGCGCCTCCGCGAGATCGGGCCGGGCCAGGCCGGCGATCATGGTGGCGTTCGTGGTCATGGGAGTGCCTCTCCGGGATTCCTGGGGTCCGATCGGCCGTTCCGGCCGCGATCTGAGCAGTCCAGACTGTGGGGGTGGCGAACTTCTCCCCCGGATTCCACGGCCGGCGCCGACCGGTCGCGACTGGCCTGCTCCCGCCCGGCCAGTACCCGACCGACGGCTTCCCGGTGCTCTCCGCCGGTCCGACGCCCCGCGTCCTTCCGGACGCCTGGGAGTTCTCGCTGACGACCGAGGACGGCACCCGCCGTACCTGGTCGTGGGCCGAACTGCAGGCGCTGCCGCACGCGACGCCGACCGTCGACATCCACTGCGTCACCAAGTGGTCGAAGTTCGGCACGAGCTGGGAAGGCGTCTCGTTCGACACGCTGCTGGACGGCGTCGAGACCGCGGCGCCGTACGCGCTCGTGCACAGCTACGGCGGTTACACGACGAACCTGCCGCTGGCCGACCTGCGCGGCGGCAAGGCCTGGATCGTCTTCTCGTTCGACGGCAAGCCGCTCGACCCGGAGCACGGCGGCCCGGCCCGGCTGCTCGTCCCGCACCTGTACTTCTGGAAGTCGGCGAAGTGGGTCCGCCGGGTGGAGCTGCTCACCACCGAGAAGAAGGGCTTCTGGGAGCGGGTCGGCTACCACAACTACGGCGATCCCTGGCGCGAGCAGCGCTACGACGGCGACTGAGCTCGGGGCGGCGCGAACGGCGACCCATACGCCAGACTTCCCGGGCGAGGCGCGATATCGGCCCTATTGAGGCCTTTAACCGGAGACGCGCCGGGTGGGGGTCGACCATGGAACAGCGCCGGTGGAGCAGACGACGGGCGCTGGCGCTCGGCGCCCCGCTGGGACTCAGCGCGACCGGCATCGCGCTGGCCGGGTTGTCGTCCCGGCCGGAGGGCGGCCGGGGTGGCGCCGGGGCCGAGCTACCGACGTCGATCGACGCGGCCGCGCTGGCGCTGCTCGGGGAGTCCCGGGTCTGCCGCCCGACCGTCCAGGCGGCCCAGGGCCCGTACTGGTTCGACGTCGACCGGCTGCGCACCGACCTCCGGGAGAACCGGCCGGGGACGCCGCTGCGGCTGGTGTTCCGGGTCGTCGACGGGGCCGGGTGCACGGACCGGCCGGTGCCGGACGCGGTCGTCGAGGTGTGGCACTGCGACGCGGCCGGGCGGTACTCCGGCTTCGAGACGCCCGGCGGCGTCGCTGTGCCTGCCCCTCCTCCGGGCTGGCCGAACGACCTCGGCCCGGAGCCGCCCGCGGCCGACCCGACCGGTGACCCGATGGGCTACGCGACCCGGACGTCCGACGGCTCGTACAGCCGGGGCGACGCGGAGGCCCAGCCGACCGACGACGGGACGTTCCTGCGCGGCGCGCAGATCGCCGACGCCCAGGGCGTCGTGCGGTTCGCGACGATCTACCCGGGCTGGTACGTCGGACGCGCGCCCCACGTCCACGTCAAGGTGCACCTCGACCGGCGGACGGTGCTGGCCACCCAGGTGTTCCTCGACGACGCGGCGAGCGCGCGGATCTACGCGTCGGCGCCCTACCGCCCGGGCGCGCTCCGCAACGCCGACGACGAGCAGTTCGACGCGTCCGCGCAGCTCACCGTCCGGACGTTCGGCGACGCGCAGATCGCCGCGATCACCCTCGGCGTCGATCTCCTGCGGGTGCCGGCCGCGGCCGGTGGAGGCTCCCTACCCTAGGGGGGTACAGTATCGGCCGGAGCAGCCGACCCGGGAGGCAACCGTGGCGCACGCGTACATCGGCGACAAGGACGCCTACCTCAAGCGACTGCGTCGCATCGAGGGCCAGATCCGCGGGCTGCAACGGATGGTCGAGCAGGAGGAGTACTGCATCGACATCCTCACCCAGGTCTCGGCCGCGACGAAGGCGTTGCAGTCGGTCGCGCTCGGGCTGCTCGACGAGCACCTCGCGCACTGCGTGGTCGACGCGGCCCGCGAGGGCGGCCCGGAGGCCGAGACCAAGGTGCGCGAGGCGTCCGAGGCGATCGCGCGGCTCGTCCGGTCTTAGTCAGAGGGGGAACATCATGGCCGTCACGCAGACCTACCCGGTGACCGGGATGACCTGCCAGCACTGCGTCAACGCGGTGGAGTCCGAGGTGAGCGGGGTCGCCGGCGTCACCGGCGTCGACGTCGATCTGGCCGCGGGTGCGGTGACCGTCACCAGCGAGGCGCCGGTCGACCTGGAGGCGCTGCGCGCCGCCGTCGACGAGGCCGGGTACGTGCTTGCCTGAGATCACGCTCGACATCGGGGGTATGACCTGCGGGTCGTGTGCCGCCCGGGTCGAGCGCAAGCTGAACAAGCTCGACGGCGTCAGCGCGACCGTCAACTACGCCACCGAGACCGCGGCCGTGACGTATCCGGACGCGGTGTCGGTGCCGGACCTGGTCGCGCAGGTCGAGGCGGCCGGCTACACGGCCGAGGCGCCGGAGCCGGACTCCTTCCCGTGGCGCCTGGTCGCCGCCGTGGTACTCGGGCTGCCGGTGATTCTGCTGGCCATGGTGCCGGGCTGGCAGTTCGACGGCTGGCAGTGGGTGTCGCTGGCCCTGGCCACGCCGGTCGTCGCGTACTCCGGCTGGCCGTTCCACGCGGCCGCGCTGAAGAACCTGCGTCACGGCGCCACCACGATGGACACGCTGATCTCGCTGGGGACGCTGGCCGCGTACCTGTGGTCGGTGTGGGCGCTGGTGTTCGGGTCGGCGGGCGAGCTCGGCATGAGGCATCCGTTCTCGTTCACCGGCCCGGCCGGGGACCCGATCTACCTCGAGACCGCGGCCGGCGTCACCGCGTTCCTGCTGGCCGGGCGGTACGCCGAGGCCCGGGCCAAGCGCACCGCGGGCTCGGCCCTGCGTGAGCTGCTCGCGCTCGGGGCCAAGGACGTCGCCGTGCTCCGGGACGGGCGGGAATCGCGGGTGCCGGTGTCGGAGCTAACCGTCGGCGACGTCTTCGTCGTCCGGCCGGGCGAGACGATCGCCGCCGACGGGGTCGTGGCGGACGGGCGCTCGGCGGTCGACGTCTCGCGGATGACCGGGGAGTCGGTGCCGGCCGAGGTCGGGCCGGGCGACGCGGTCGTCGGCGGGTGCGTGAACGCGTCCGGGCGGCTGACCGTGCGCGCCACCCGCGTCGGGCGGGAGACGCAGCTGGCCCGGATGGCCCAGCTCGTCGCCGAGGCGCAGAACGGCAAGGCGCCGGTGCAGCGGCTCGCGGACGAGATCTCGGCGATCTTCGTGCCGGTCGTGCTGGTGCTGGCGGTGGCGACGCTGGCCGGGTGGCTGGCGTCCGGGGCCGGGGCGACGGCGGCGTTCACCGCGGCCGTGGCCGTGCTGATCATCGCCTGCCCGTGTGCGCTGGGCCTGGCGACGCCGACCGCGCTGCTGGTCGGTACCGGCCGCGGGGCCCAGCTCGGGATCCTGATCCGCGGCCCGGAGGTACTGGAGTCGACGCGCCGGGTCGACACGATCGTCCTCGACAAGACCGGCACGCTGACGACCGGGGTCATGACGCTGGTGGCAGTACAGGCCGTCACCAGAGGCAACGAAGCCCTGCGCCTGGCCGCCGGCGTCGAGCGCGCCTCGGAGCACCCGATCGCGGCCGCGATCGCCGCCGCGGTGGACGACCCGCCGCCGGTCACGGACTTCGTGGCGCTGCCGGGCCACGGCGCCCGGGGCACGGTCGACGGCCACACCGTCTACGTCGGCCGCCCGGCGGAGGCCGGTCCGACCAACGGCACCACCACGGTGGCGGTCGTCGTCGACGGGGAGACCTGGGCGCTGCTCGACGTCGCGGACGCTCCCCGGGAGTCCGGCCCGGACGCGGTGCGCGCGCTGCGGAAGCTCGGGCTCACGCCGTGGCTGGTCACCGGCGACGGCCCGGGTGCCGCCCGGCACGTCGCCGACCTGGTCGGCATCGACCCCGAGCACACGATCGCCGGGGCGCTGCCCACCGACAAGGTCGACGTCGTCAAGAAGCTCCAGGCCGATGGCCGGATCGTCGCGGTCGCCGGCGACGGCGTCAACGACGCGGCCGCGCTGGCCCAGGCCGACCTCGGCCTGGCCATGGGCACCGGCACCGACGCCGCGATCGCCGCCGCCGACCTCACGCTGGTCAGCGGCGACCTGGCCAAGGCCCCGACCGCGATCCGGCTCTCCCGCGCGACGCTCGGGATCATCCGCGGCAACCTGTTCTGGGCCTTCGCCTACAACGTCGCCGCGCTGCCGCTGGCCGGCCTGGGCCTGCTCAACCCGATGATCGCGGGCGCCGCGATGGCGCTGTCGTCGGTGGCCGTGGTGCTCAACAGCCTCCGCCTGAGAGGCTTCCGGGCGACCCCCACTCCGGGTCGACCTGGCTGAGCAGCACTCCCACCAGGTCCCCGAACTCCTCGAGCTGCTCGGTCGTCAGCGGTTCCACGACCAGCGACCGGACGGTCGCGACGTGCCCGGGCGCGGTCGCCACGACCTTCTCCCAGCCCGCCTCGGTGAGCACGGCGTTGGTCGCGCGGCCGTCCTCCGGGCACGGCCGCCGCTCGACCCAGCCTCGCTGCTCGAGCCGCTTCACCACGTGTGACAGCCGCGAGAGCGACCCGTTGGCGAACTCGGCCAGCTGGCTCATCCGCAGCACCCGGTCGGGCGCTTCGGACAGCCGCGACAACACCATGTAATCGAAATGGCTGATTCCGGCGTCGCGCTGCAACTGAGCGTCGAGCGCGGCCGGGAGCTTGATCATCAGCCCCGCGAGCCGCAACCAGCTGCGCTGCTGGTCGGCGTCCAGCCAGGGCGAAGGAGAGCCGGTCATGGTTCGAGTGTACGCCAAAAGTTGACGCTTCAAGTTTCATACCGTATTTTATTGAGCGGTCAACTAATCGGAGGGATCCCCGTGCACCCGTTCGATCTCCACGTCCAGAAAACCGCCCAGGCCGAGCCGCACCGCCTCTGGACGCCCGACGACGGCGCACTCCCCTCGCTCTACCTCAGCCACGGCGCACCGCCGCTGTTCGAGGACTCGACCTGGATGGACCAGCTGTTCGCCTGGGCCCGCGCGCTGCCCAAGCCGACCGCGATCCTGATCGTCTCCGCGCACTGGGAGATGGCGCCGCTCTCGGTCAGCAGCACGCAGGCCAACACCACGCCGGTCTACGACTTCGGCGGCTTCGACCCGCGCTACTACCGGATGCGCTACGACACCCCCGACTCGTCGTCGCTCGCCGCCGACCTGCTCAAGGTCCTGCCCGACACCGAGACCGTCTACGAGCACCGCGAGCGCGGGCTCGACCACGGTGCCTGGGTGCCGCTGAAGGTCATGTACCCGGACGCCGACATCCCGGTGCTGCAGATGAGCATCCCGACCCACGACCCGGCCCGCCTGCTCGCGCTCGGCGAGCGCCTCCGCCCGCTGCGCGAGCAGGGCGTCCTGGTGATCGGGTCCGGCTTCATGACCCATGGCCTGCGGTACCTCCGCGAGTTCAGTCTGGACGCCGCGGCGCCCGGCTGGTCGGCCGAGTTCGACGCCTGGGCGGCCGACGCACTGGCCCGCGGCGACGTCGAGGAGCTGTCGAACTACCTCGGCCGCGCGCCGGGGATGCCGTACGCGCACCCGACCGTGGAACACTTCACGCCGCTGTTCGTGACTCTCGGCGCGGCCACCGACCCCGAGGCCCCGGTGACGACGACCGTCGACGGCTTCTTCCTCGGCCTGGCCAAACGGTCCTTTCAGGCAGCGTGATTCAGTGGTGACACTGATAACGGAGCGACGTTCAGGTAGTTCTGTCGTCGGACGAACAGTCTGGACGTCGCGTCACTGATCGTCCCCCAACGTCTGTTCCTGGAACCTGTGAAGCACGGCCGGAGGATCCGCAAAGGCCGTCACCGATTCGAGGAGCACGCACGATGACCGCCAGGACCCTCCGCCGCACGCTCGCCACCGTCGCCGCCGCCGGGCTGTTCGCCCTCACCGGATGCGGCACGATCACGATCTCGACCGACGACGCCTCGGCCTCGCCCACGCCCACGTCGGCCAGCGCCGCCAAGCAGCCCAGCTCGGCCGCGACGACCGAGACCGGCACCGCGGCCGGCGACGGCGAGACCCCGAACCCGTGCAAGCTGCTGACGCCGGCCGACGTCAATTCGCTGACGAAGAAAGAGATCACCCAGATCGACAGATCGAACTCCGAGGCCGGCAGCACCCGGTACTGCCAGTGGCAGCTGGAGGCCGGCGTGCTCGCGGTGTTCCTCTCCCCGAGCTCGCCCGGTGACTTCGACGTCCGCGACCCGGCCGCGCAGGACTACGACGGCGTCGGCGACAAGGCCTTCACCGCAGGCGGGCACCTGTACGTCCTGAAGGGCAACCTGCAGATCGACGTCTACGCGACCAGTGGCGGCAACGACGCCGAGAACCTCGCGGTCGAGAAGGCCGTGGCCGAGAAGGTCATCAGCCAGCTCTGAACCCGGCGCGGGGCGGCCCGGTGCGGGCCGCCCCTAGCGGACGCCCAGCAGACCCGCCAGCAGATTCCCGAGCATCCGCTCGAACAAGTCCTCGGCCGGAGCGTCCCGCGGCGGTGAACTCAGCGCCTCGGCCAGGTGCGGGTACGTCTCCGGGGTCACGACCGCGGCCAGGTACCGCGCGGTGGCCGCCCGCCCGTCCGGCGTCGCCCCGGACGCCCCCGAGGCCTCGTCCCGGGCGAACAGGCTCACGGCGCCGGACAGCATCGCGACCGCCTCGAGTTTCGTACCGGCGGGCCGGTCGAGCGGGCTCAGCGCGGCCAGCCCCTGCTCCAGGTAGGCGACGCCGTTAGGGCCGATCCCGGTCGCACCCGGCTGGATGTCGAGCAGCCACGGGTGCCGCCGGTACAACGCCCGCAGATCGGCGCCGATCGCCAGGACGTCCGCCCGCCAGTCGCCGGTCGTCGGCCGCGGGTATCCGAGCTCACCGTTCACCGCGTCGACCATCAGCGCGACCAGTTCGTCCCGCGTCGTCACGTACCGGTACAGCGACGCGGTGCCGGCGCCGAGCGCCGTCGCGACCTTCCGCATCGACACCGCGGGCAGCCCGGAGGCGTCGGCCAGCGCAGCGGCCGCGGCCGCGATCCGCTCCCGGCTGTGCTCCGGCGCCGCGCGCTCCTCGGCCCGAACGGCGCGGGCAAGACCACCGCCGTCCGCGTCCTCACCACGCTCACCCGCCCCGACGCCGGCCACGCCACCGTCGGGGGCTTCGACGTCGTCGCCCGGCCGCGGAGCGTCCGCGAATTGATCGGGCTGGCCGGGCAGCACGCGGCGGTCGACGACGACCTCACCGGGGTCGAGAACCTCGTGATCCTCGGCCTGATGCTGCGCCTCGGCCGGCGGGCCGCCCGGCGGCCGGCCGACGACCTGCTGGCGCGGTTCGGCCTCGCGGAAGCCGGGAACCGGCTGGTCAAGACCTGGTCCGGAGGGATGCGGCGACGGCTCGACCTGGTCGCGGCCTTCCTCGTCGAACCCGCGCTGCTCGTCCTGGACGAGCCCACCACCGGCCTCGACCCGCGCAGCCGGCGGGCGATCTGGGACGTCGTCGCCCCCTCGGACGCGACCGTCCTCCTCACCACGCAGTACCTCGAGGAGGCCGACCGGCTCGCCGACCAGGTCGTGATCATCGACGGCGGCCGGGTCGTCGCCGAGGGCAGCCCCGACGCGCTCAAGGACACGCTCGGCGCGCGGGTCGACGTCGCGGTCGCCGATCCGTCCGATGTCGACGCCGCCCTGGCCGTGCTCGCCCGCTGGGCCACGGCGCCCCCCGAGGTGACCGATCACCACGTCACCGCGCCGGTGGGCGCCCGCGCGGTCTCCCTGCCCGAGGTCGTCCGGGCGCTGGACGCCGACGGCGTCCGGGTCGAGGACGTCCGGGTACGGCGCCCCACCCTCGACGAAGTGTTCCTCGACCGGACGGAGCAACCAGCATGATCACCGACGCGTCCGCCGCCGCCCTGCGCGTGCTGCTCCGGCTGCGGCACGACCCGTCCGGGATCGCGATCACGCTCGCCGGGCCACTCGTCCTCGTCCTCGCGTTCGGCTACATCGTCGGCAGCGCGATCACGGTGCCGGGCGGCGACTACCGCGAATACCTGCTGCCCGGCCTGTTCGTCCTGATCGCGGTGAACATCATCCCGGCGCTGGTGACGATGTCCCGCGACAACCGGCTCGGCGTCGTCGACCGGTACCGCTCGATGCCGATCACCCGGAGCGCGATCCCACTCGGGCAGGCGATCGCGACCAGCCTCTACGGGTTCGTCAACTTCGTGTTGATGGGGGCGGTGGGGCTTCTGGTCGGTTGGCGCATCGAGACCGGGCCGTTGGACGTTTTCGAGGCTTTGGGCTTGTTATTGCTGACGCAGTTCGCGATGACCTGGGTCGGCCTCTACCTCGGGCTCGTGCTGCGCAGCCAGGAGGCGGCCGGGCAGCTCGCGATCGTCGTCCTGCCGGTCTCGATGGTGTCGAATCTGATGGTGCCGACCGACGGCATGCCGGCCTGGCTGCGCACGATCGCCGACTGGAACCCGGTCAGCGCCCTGGGTCAGGCCGTCCGGGAGCTGTGCGGCAACCCGGCCCCTCCGGCCTCCGCCTGGCCCCTGCACCACCCGGTGGCCGCGTCCCTACCGTGGGCGGGCGTCATCCTGGCGGTCTTCGCTCCCCTGGGCACGCTCCGCTTCGCCCGCCCCCGATGAGCGGACGAACGACTCGCTCACTTCGGCGAGCTTCCCCAGGAGGTCCCGCACGGACTCGAGCGACGACGTGTCGAACGAGCCCAGCACCGCGTCGGTCGCCTCGGCCAGCGGGCGGTAGATCTCGGCGAGCTGCTCCTCGTGACGCCCGGTGGACCGCACGAACACCTTCCGCCGGTCCCCCGGCTCGCGATACCGCTCGATGAACCCGCGCTTCTCCAGCCGATCGAGGAGGCACCCAGTAGCGGGGCCGGCGGACGATCGCCGAGGTGCACGACGTCCTCTGGAAGAAGTACCTGAAGGGCAGCCGGCTGCTCGGGCGGATCACCGACATCCGGTTCGTCACCGCCGACGTCGCGGTCGTAACCAGCGTCGGGACAGTCCAGACGTCGAAGCGAGGCAGCACGAAGCCCGACAAGGTCCAGACCTTCGTCGCGGTGAAGCGCGACGGGCGCTGGCAGTTCACCGCGTTCCAGAACACCAAGCGCAAACCGCTCTTCGAGTGGATCGCGTCGCGGAGCGACGCCAATTTGGCGCCGCGGAGCGACGCGAAACTCGCACCCGGCCCGGCGGTGCGCTAGCTCCACAGGGCGACGTGCACGGGCGGACGCCTCGGCACCAGCGGGGCGACCCCGGGCGGCGCGAGCATCGCGGCGGTCGCGGTCGGCGTCGTCACGAACTCCTGGAGCGCCCGGGCGGCCGCGCTGGCCCGCCCCCGACCCAGCACCGTCGCGTACCAGAGCCCCTGCACCGGCGTGCCGGGCACCGGGATCCGCACCAGCGCCCCCGACCGCAGGTCCGCCCGCACGACGTGCCCGAGCGCGAGCATCAGCCCGTCGCCGGCCCGGGCCGCGGCCACCGCGTCGGTCTCGGACGGGAACCGCACCAGGTCGGGCCAGACCGGCTGGCGGGCGATCCACCGCCCTTCCTCCGACAGTTCCTCCAGCCCGGCCGGCCCGGTGAGCCAGACGTGCCGGAAGACCTCGCGCACCACGACCGGGAACTCCGGCGCCGCGACCAGGATGCGCTGGTACCGCAGGAACGGCACGACGTCCAGCTCCCCGCCGACCGGGCGCGGCCCCGGCTCCCCGCCCGTCGGACGCGGGCCCAGCACGACGTCCGCGGTCCGGCGAACCAGGAGGTCGGCCAGCTCGGAGCCCTCGGCCAGCGTCAGGTCGACCTGGCAGTCCGGCAACCGTCGCGTGAACGCGTTGAGCAACGCGTCGGCCGCGTGCTCGGAGAAGTCGGCCGCGGCCGCCACCCGCAGCGACGTGCTGGCCAGCACGGTCTCCGCGACCTCGCGGCGGGCCTGGTCGGCCAGCCCGACGATCTCCTCGGCGTGCGCCGCCAGCCGCCGCCCGCCGGGCGTGAACTCGATCCCGCCACCGGCCCGCACGAACAGCGGGTCGCCGAGCTCGGCCCGCAGCGCCGCGACCGCGGCCGAGACCGCGGGTTCGCTGATCCCCAGCTCCTTCGCGGCCGCGCGCAGCGACCCCAGCCGCACGACCAGGGCGAAGGTTCTCAGCTGGCTCAGGGTCATCGGTGACACCTCTTAACCGTTCGCTTATGACGACCTTGACACTCGTGAACGCCCGTAACAAGGTCAGCCGCACAATCACATCCCGCCGATGTGGAGGCCCGCTGGTGCAAGTTCCGGCTCCCTTTGACTACGCCCGTGCGGAGAGCGTCGAGGACGCGCTGACCCTGTTACAGCGACACGGCCCGGAGTCCCGGGTGATCGCCGGTGGGCACAGCCTGCTGCCGATGATGAAGCTGCGGCTGGCCCGGCCCGAGTGGCTCATCGACATCAACGACCTGTTCGAGCTCGACTACCTGGTCGAGGACGGCGACGTCCTCCGGGTCGGCGCGCTCACCCGGCACGCCACCCTGCTCGGCTCCGACCTGATCGCCGGGAAGCTGCCGATCGTCACCGACGCCGAGCGCGTGATCGCCGACCCGGTCGTCCGCAACCGGGGCACGATCGGCGGGTCGCTGTGCCAGGCCGACCCGGCCGAGGACCTCTCCACGGTCTGCGAGGTGCTCCGGGCCCAGGTGGTCATCCGGTCCCTGGACGGCGAGCGGGTCGTGTCCATGGAGGAGCTGCACCGCGGCCCGTACGAGACCGCGGTCGAGCAGGACGAGCTGCTCACCGAGATCCGGTTCCCGATCAGGCCCCGCACCGGCAGCGCGTACGAGAAGGTCGAGCGCCGGGTCGGCGACTGGGCCGTCGCCGCCGCCGGCGCCTCGGTGACGCTCGCCGACGACGGCACGATCGCCGACGTCGCCATCGGGCTGACGTCGGTCGGGCTGGACGGACGGACCGCCACCCGGGCCGAGGACGCGCTCCGGAACGCGCCCCCGAGCGAGGAAGCGTTCACCGCGGCCGCCGAACTGGCCAAGCAGGACTGCGACCCGGTCGCCGACCAGCGCGGACCGGTCGACTACAAGCGCCACCTCGCCGCCGAACTCACCAAACGCGTGCTCCGCCGCGCCGTCGAACGGGCCAGGTAACCATGCAGATCACGATGACGGTCAACGGCACCGAGGTCACCGCCGAGGCCGAGCCCCGCACGTTGCTCGTGCACTTCGTCCGCGACACGCTCAAGCTCACCGGCACGCACTGGGGCTGCGACACCAGCAACTGCGGCACCTGCGTCCTCTTGATGGACGGCGAGCCGGTCAAGTCCTGCACGGTCCTGGCCGCGATGGCCGCCGGTCGGGAGATCCGCACCGTCGAAGGACTGGCCCAGAACGGCGAGCTGGACGTCGTCCAGAAAGGCTTCATGGCCGAGCACGGCCTGCAGTGCGGGTTCTGCACCCCGGGCATGATGATGAGCGCGCGAGCGCTCCTCGACCGCAACCCCGACCCGAGCGAGACCGAGATCCGGACCGCGATCTCCGGCCAGATCTGTCGCTGCACGGGGTACGCGACGATCGTCCGATCGATCCGATGGGCGGCAGCACAATGACCGTGACCGAGACCAACCCCGCCGCCACCGACGAGAACCGCCCGATCGGCTTCGGACGCCTCCAGCGCAAGGAGGACCCGCGCTTCGTCCGTGGCAAGGGCCGGTACGTCGACGACATCGTGCTGCCGGGGATGCTGCACGGCGCGATCCTGCGCTCTCCGGTCGCGCACGCGAAGATCGTCTCGATCGACACGACCGAGGCGCTGGCCCACCCGAAGGTCCTCGCGGTCATCACCGGCAAGGACCTCGAGGGTCTCAACCTGGCCTGGGCCCCGACGCTCTCCTACGACGTGCAGGCCGTGCTGGCCACCGACAAGGTCCGGTTCCAGGGCCAGGAGGTGGCGTTCGTCGTCGCCGAGGACCGCTACGCGGCCCGCGACGCGCTCGAGCTCATCGACGTCGACTACGACGTGCTCGAACCGGTCATCGACGTCCGCAAAGCCCTCGATTCCGACGCCCCGGTGATCCGGGACGATCTGGCCGACAAGACGAACAACCACATCTTCGACTGGGAGGCCGGCGACGCGGCCGAGACCGACGCGGTCTTCGCCCGGGCCGACGTCGTGGTGACCGAAGAGGTCATCTACCCGCGCGTGCACCCGGCCCCGATGGAGACCTGCGGCGCGGTCGCCGACTACGACCCGATCGACGGCAAGCTGACGCTGTACGAGACCACCCAGGCCCCGCACGCCCACCGGACGCTGTTCGCGCTGGTCGCCGGCCTGCCCGAGCACAAGATCCGGGTGATCAGCCCGGACATCGGCGGCGGGTTCGGCAACAAGGTCGGCATCTACCCCGGGTACATCCTGGCCGTGGTCGGCTCGATCGTGACCGGCAAGCCGGTCAAGTGGGTCGAGGACCGGTCGGAGAACCTGATGTCGACGTCGTTCGCCCGCGACTACATCATGAAGGGCGAGATCGCCGCGACGAGCGACGGCCGCATCCTGGCCGTGCGCACCAACGTGATCGCCGACCACGGCGCGTTCAACGCCACCGCCCAGCCGACGAAGTACCCCGCCGGGTTCTTCCACATCTTCACCGGCTCCTACGACCTGCAGGCCGCGTACTGCAAGGTCACCGGCGTCTACACGAACAAAGCGCCGGGCGGGGTGGCCTACGCGTGCTCGTTCCGGGTCACCGAGGCGGTGTACCTGATCGAGCGCATGGTCGACGTGCTGGCCGCGAAGCTGGGCCACGACCCGGCGCAGCTCAGGATCAAGAACTTCATCCAGCCCGACCAGTTCCCGTACGCGAACAAGACCGGGTGGGAGTACGACTCGGGCGAGTACGAGAAGACGATGCGCCTGGCGTTGGAACGAGCGGGCTACGACGACCTGCGTCAAGAGCAGGCCGAAAAACGCCAGAACGGCGAGCTCATGGGCATCGGCATCTCGTTCTTCACCGAGACCGTCGGCGCCGGGCCCCGCCGTCACATGGACATCCTCGGCCTGGGCATGGCCGACGGCGCCGAGGTCCGCGTCCATCCGACCGGCAAAGCCGTCGTCCGCCTCTCCGTCCAGACCCAGGGCCAGGGCCACGAGACGACGTTCGCCCAGATCGTCGCCGAGGAGATCGGCATCCCACCCGAGGACATCGAGGTCGTGCACGGCGACACCGACCAGACCCCGTTCGGCCTCGGCACCTACGGCAGCCGCTCGACCCCGGTCAGCGGCGGCGCGGTCGCGCTGGCCACCCGCAAGGTCCGCGAGAAGGCCAAGCTGATCGCCGCGGCCATGCTCGAGGTCCGCCCGGAAGACCTGGAGTGGGAGAAGGGCCGCTGGTTCGTCGCCGGTGACCCGTCGTCCGGCAAGACGATCGCCGAGATCGCGATGGGCGCCCACGGCACCGTCGACCTGCCCGACGGCATCGACGGCAACCTCGACGCCGAGGTCACGTACAACCCGCCGAACCTGACGTTCCCCTACGGCGCCTACATCTGCGTCGTCGACGTCGATCCCGGTACCGGGCACGTCAAGGTCCGCCGGTTCATCGCCGTCGACGACTGCGGCACCCGGATCAACCCGATGATCATCGAAGGCCAGGTCCACGGCGGCCTGACCGACGGCGTCGGCATGGCGCTGATGGAGTTCATCGGCTTCGACGAGTCGGGAAACTGCCTCGGCGGTTCGTTCATGGACTACCTGATCCCCACCGCGATGGAGGTGCCGGACTGGGAGACCGACTACACGGTCACCCCGTCGCCGCACCATCCGATCGGCGCCAAGGGCATCGGCGAGTCCGCGACCGTCGGCTCCCCGCCGGCCGTGGTGAACGCCGTCGTCGACGCGCTCGCCCCGTTCGGAGTGACCCACCTCGACATGCCGTGCACCCCCGACCGAGTGTGGGCGGCCATGCAGGGCCGGGCCACCCCGCCGATCTGATGGCTGCGTTGACCGACCGCGTCGCCGAGCTGGTGCAGGCGCGCGAACCGTTCGTGAAGGCCACCGTCGTGCGCGCGGGCAAGCCCGCCAGCGCGCACGCCGGTGACACCGCGCTCGTGCTCGCCGACGGGGTCATCGAGGGCTTCGTCGGCGGCTCGTGCGCGGAGTCGTCGGTGCGCGTGCACGCGCTGGCCGCGCTGGGGACCGGCGACCCGCTGCTGCTCCGGATCTCGGCCGGCGCCCCGTCGACCGTCGTCGAAGAAGGTGCGGTCACGGTCGCGAACCCGTGCCTGTCGGGCGGGAGCCTGGAGATCTTCCTGGAGCCCCAGCGTCCGCAGCCACGTCTGGTCGTGCTGGGCGACACGCCGATCGGGTCCGCGCTGGCCGCGCTGGGCGCGCCGCTGGGCTTCCTGGTGGAGTCGGGCGGTGCGGTCGCCGGGGCGGACGCGGTCGTGGTCGCGTCCCACGGCCACGGCGAGGAGCCCGTCCTCGAGGAGGCCCTCCGCGCCGGGGTCCCCTACGTCGGACTGGTGGCGAGCCGCCGCCGCGGTGCGGCGGTCGTCGCCTCGCTCGAGGTCACCGACGCCGACCGCGCGCGCGTCCACTACCCCGCGGGACTCGACCTCGGCGGCCGGACCGCCCCCGAGGCCGCGCTCTCGATCCTCGCCGAGATCGTTGCTCTCCGTTCCACTATCGACGATGAGCGGCGAACCACCGTGGGTGGGGTATCCGACCGGGCCGGCACCCGGAAGCCGACCTCCGTGACCGACCGCCCGGCTGACAGCGGGCCGGTGATCCCGCCGGGGGTCCGGCCGATCGCGGTGATCGACTCGCATCCGGGGTCGGCGTATCGGCACGACGGCCCGGAGGTGGCGATCGATCCGATCTGCGGGATGACGGTCGCGATGACCGAGGATGCGATCCAGGCGCCGGGCTCGGACGGCGGGGTCGTCTACTTCTGCGCCGAGGGCTGCCGCCGCCGCTACCTCGCGGGCCGCGAGTGACGTCCCCGTCGCCGGGGCCGGACGCGGCCGCGCGGCCGGGCGCGGCTCTGCCGCGGGCCGCAGAGCCGGACGCGGCGGGGCCGGGCA
>NZ_VIRS01000046.1 GCF_006912135.1 Cryptosporangium phraense
CCCCAGAGACCCCCGAAAACCCGTGAATCGGCGGGTCTTATCAGCCGACGTGTACTCGGTTCCGGCCCGCGTGCTTCGCCAGGTACAGGCACCGGTCAGCCCGCCCCAGCAGCGCGCTCACCAGCGCATCCGCGCTCGGGTCGGACTCCAGATCAGCATCCCGCAGATATGTCACACCCAAACTGATCGTCACCGACAGCGGCCCGGCCGACGTCGGCACCGGTTCCTCCTCGATCGCCGCCCGGAGCCGCTCGGCGACCCGGGCCGCCTCCACCGCTCCAGCCCTCAGCAGCAGCACGAACTCCTCGCCGCCGTAGCGGCCGAGCAGCCCCAGCCCTCGGCCGTTCTGGCGCAGCCGGGCCGCGACGACCTGGATCACCTCGTCGCCGATCTGGTGACCGTGCGCGTCGTTGACCCGCTTGAAGTGGTCGATGTCGATCATCATCGCGGCGATCGGCCAGGCCGCCGCGCTGTCCCGGCGGCTGATCCCGACGTCCTGCGTGGCCAGCTCGAAGAAGTGCCGCCGGTTCGCGACGCCGGTCAGCCCGTCGATCGTGGCCAACCGGCGCACCTCGGTGAACAGCCGTGCGTTCTCGTACGCGACCATGCCCTGCGCCACCAGTGCCCCGGCGATCTCGGCCACGCCGTCGTCGTACCCGTCCGGCGAGTCGGTGGCGAACAGCAGGACGCCCAGCCGCTCCTCCCTCGCGACCAGCGGCAATGCCAGCCACGACCGCACACCCGGCAGCGACCGGGTCACCAGCGCGGGAGCATTCGCCGACGACAACACCGGCGAAGGCGTCTCCAGCAGCGCGGTCAGCCGCTCGTCGGGATCCTGGGCCATCGGGTGCGAGCCGGTCGGCATCCGGAAGCCCGGCCCGTCGGTCTCGGCGTCGAGCCCCTCGGCGGCCGCGACCGCGGCGACGATGCCGGCCAGGTCGTCGGTGCGGTGGTGCCGCCCGGTGCGGGTCGTCGACGTGACCCACACCAACGACTGATCGGTCGAGGTCTGCACCAGCCAGCCGTGATCCCCGCCGACCACTCCGAACACGACGGTCAGCAGCCGGCGCAGCACCTGCTCGGGCGCCGGCTCCAGAATCCCGGTGATCGCGGCCAGCGCGTCCCTCAGCATCTCGGCCAGATCGCGCCGCCGGTTCGCGTCCCCGACCGCGGCCTCGAGCTGCGCCGCCCTGGCGGTCTCCAGCGCGACCGCCACGTGCGACGTGATCGCGGTGAGCACCCCGACGTCGTCCGGCGTGAAGATCCCTTTCGCGACCCGGCTGTCGAGGTAGACGACGCCGAGCAGCCGGCCGTCGAGCAGGATCGGCGCAACCATGATGCTGCGCAGCCCGTGCAGGACGACGCTCTCGGCGCCGAGCGCGGCCCCCTCCTCGGTGCCGGTCATCACCAGCGCGGCCCGGCTCTGCCAGACCCGCTCGACCAGCGTCGCGCTGTACCCGGTCAGGGTGGGCAGGTCGTCGCGGGACGCGTTCCGCCCGCCGTGCGGACGCAGGTGCCCGGACTCGTCGACCAGGAACAGGAACGCCCGCTCGGCGCCGAGGATCCGGATCGTCTCGTCCAGCGCGACCGCGGCCAGCCGGGCCGGGTCGAGCACCCGCGACGCGGCCAGCCCGACCTGCGCGATCGCGTCCAGCCGCTGCCGGTACAGGCTGACCGCGACCCCGTCGCTGGAGCGGGCCTGGTGCACGGTGAACCGGGACGCGCCCTCCAGCCCGAACTCGGTCGCGAGCTGCCGGGCCCGGTGCGGCCAGCGCTGCTCGACGGCCAGCGCCAGCGCATAGCGGGCCTGACGGTCCCGTTCACCGGGAACACCGGTCAGCGCCCGGGCCCGCGTCCGGGCCGCCTCGAACGCGACCAGCGGAGCGTCCACCGCCCGGATGAAGGGCTCGGCCGAGTTCAACGCGCGCAGTGCCCGGTCGGCCCGGCCCTCGGCCAGGCGGAGACCGGCGAGCGCGACCCGGTGGTGCGCGCGGAGCAGCGGGGTGTTGGCGACCAGCCGCAGCGTCCGCACCGCGGACCGGGCCTGCCGGAGCCGCTCCGGCCGCGTCGCGGCCGTCGCCGACCGGACCTGCTCGATCCGGCCGTAGGCCTGGTAGACGTAGAGCCCGCGCTGGATCGGGATCAGCGCCCACCACTGGACGCCGGACGCGGTGAGCGCGCCGGCGGCCTCGTCGAACGCGGGCCCGACGTCGCCCTGCTCGACCGCGGAGAGCATTTGGGCGTAGCTGAGGTCGACCTGCTCCCAGCGCTCGGTGCCGTTCGTGGCCCGCATTCGGGCGAGCTGCGCGGCGGCCTCGGCCGGACGCCCCTGCAGCGCGAGCAGCCCGACCTGGCAGGCGTGCACGGTGGTGTTCAGCGTGCCGTCGCTGGAGTCGACCAGCACCTGCCGACGGGCGAACACGTCCTCGGCGCCGGTCAGGTCGCCGCGCATCAGCGTGTCCCAGCAGAGCACCGACAGCAGGTCGATCCGGTACCCGGCGTCGAGCCAGCGGGCCCGCCCGGCCAGCACCTCGCGGACCCGCTCGCCCTGGTCGAAGCCGAAGAACTGGCAGTCCATCGCCTCCAGCCAGTCGACGAACGCGATCAGCTGCGGGTCGCCGACCGACTCGGCGGTGCGGTGCGCCCGGCGCGTGAGCCACCGCCCGTACCGGCGCAGCCCGACGATGAACGACAGGTGGGCCGCGGTGACGTTCAGGCGGGCGCTCTCCGGGCCGCGTCCGATCCGGGCGGTCAGGTAGATCCGGCGCAGCGTGTAGGCCAGCGAGACGTCCGGACGCAGCTGCCGGGCGTAGGCCAGCGCGCCGATGTCGTAGAGCTCGGTGAGCAGGCAGTACAGATCCCGCTGCGCGCCCCGGGCGGTGCCGTACCCGATCCGGACGACGCTCATCAGCGTGCCGAGCAGCGCCAGGCCGAGCGTCGAGGCGATCAGCACGAACTTGTTGGCGGGCAGCGGGCGGCCGAGCTCGGCCAGCGCGGACTCGATCGCGAACGACTGCCGGCCGGTGGCCCAGGTGCTGTCGTGGACCTGGGCGGTCAGCGCGAGCAGCCGGGCCCGCTCCATCGGGTCGTGGGTGGCCCGGCGGGCGGCCTCGAGCGTGGCCAGCGCGTCCCGGAACCGGCCCATCCGGTGCTGGGCCCGGGCCAGCGTCTGCAGGAACGCCGAGTCGGGGCTGATCCGGGCCCGTGCGGCCGCGGCCGCGGCCTGCTCCAGGAACCCGGCCGCCTCGGACGGCGCCTGCTCGGCCAGCGCCAGCCGGCCGGCCGCGGCGCAGGCCTCGTACAGCCCCGGGCTCGGACGTCCGTCGTCGGCCTGCTGCCGGTGCCGGGCCAGCGCGTACACGGTCGCCGGGGACGGGTCGTCGGACGCGGCGAGCACGTCGGCGATCCGGGCGTGCACGCTGCGCAGCGTCGCCGGGTCGAACTGGGCCAGCAGCGCCTCGCGGATGCGGTCGTGCAGGAACTGGAAGTTGTCGCCGTCCCGACGTTCGAGCAGGTGACGCCAGGCGGCCGCGCTGGCCACCTCGATCGCCCGGCGGCGGGCGATGCGCCCGACCTCGGCGACCAGGCCGGGGTCGAAGTGCGGGCCGAGCGCGGCGGCCACCCCGAGCAGCTGCCTGCTCTCGGCGTCGAGCCCGCGCAGCCGCTCGAGGACCAGCTCGACCGCGTCGACCGGCAGCTCGACGTCGTGCAGCAGGTCGGAGTCGATCTGCCAGGTGCCCCAGGACGGCCGGGCCAGGCCCGCGTCGACGATCGCGTTGAGGAACTGCAGCAGCGTGAACGGGTTGCCGTCGCTGCGGGCGGCGAGCGCCGCCGCCGCGCCCGGGCTGATCGTGATGCCACCGGTGATGCCCCGCACCAGCTCGGCGATCGCGTCGGCGGGCAGCGGCTCGAGGCGGATCGTGGTGTCCAGCGCCGGCCCGAAGACGGCCGCCGGCTTTTCCCGGGCGGTCATCAGCACGAGGATCGGCGCGGCCGGTAACTCGTCGGCCAGCTGGCGCAGCACCCGGCCGGTGGCGTCGTCCATCCAGTGCACGTCGTCGAGGTGCAGGATCAGGCCGCCGGCCGAGCGGGCGAGCCCGGCCAGGAACCCGGCCACCGCGCCCGGCAACGGCTGGTCGCGGTCGTCGGGGACGACGTCCAGCAGCTCGCCGAGACGGGGGGAGAGCGCGTGCAGCAATGAGGCGGCCGGCCCGGCGGCCGCGGTGAGGTCGACCGACGCGGCCACCCGCCGGGCCGGGGGCAGCGCGTAGATCTCGGCGACGTACCGGTCGAGCGCGGCCCGCAGTGGCGCCAGCGGCACCGGTGCGTCCACATCGCACTTGCCCGAGAGCACCAGGCCGCGGCCGGCGGTCACCGCCGCGGTGAGCTCGGCGGTCAGCCGGCTCTTGCCGCTGCCGGTCGGTCCGGTGACCAGCACCGCGCCGCCCGCGCCCTCGTCGAGCACCCGCTGCCAGCGCGCGGCCAGCGCGCCGAGTTCGGCCTCCCGGCCGACGAACGGCGCTTCGGTGGACGACTCGGCCGTGCGGTCGGCGGTGCCCAGCGCGAACCGGGTCTCGCCGGCGACGAGCCGGCGCAGGTCGGCGGCCAGCCCGGCGCCGCTGCGGTACCGGTCGTCGGGGTCCTTCGCCAGCAGCGTCGAGATGATCGCGCCGAGCAGCGGCGGCAGGTCCCGGCGGGCGGCCAGCGGGTCGGGCGGCGGCACGCTCGCGTGCATGCGCAGCAGCGAGCCGACGTCGTCGGAGTCGAACGGCGGCGCGCCGGTCGCGCACTCGAACAGCACCGCGCCGAGCGCGTAGAGGTCGGCCCGGCCGTCGACCGGACGGTTGAGCATGCCGGACTGCTCGGGAGCGCAGTAGAGCATCGTGCCGGCGACCGTGCCGTCCTGCGGTGCGCCGAGCCGGGCCGCCAGCCCGAAGTCGATCACCTTCGCCTGCGGGGCCCACTGACCGGTCTTGACCAAGATGTTCTCGGGTTTGATGTCCCGGTGCACGAGCCCGGCCCGGTGCGCGGCGGCCAGCGCGTCGGCCACGTCGATGCCGATCGCCAGCAGCGTGCCGACGTCGAGCGGCCCGTCGGCCAGGACGTCGGTCAGGCGGTCGCCCTCGACCAGGTCCATCACCAGGTACGGACGCCCGTCGGTGGTGCCGACCTCGTGGATCCGGGCCAGCCCGGGATGGGCGACGCAGGCCAGCAGCGCGGCTTCCCGGCGGAACGCCCGAGCGTCCTGCTCGGCGCCCTCGGCCGACCACTCGCGGGGAACTTTCATCGCGTAGACGCCGTCGCCGCGCCGGACCCGGTAGGCGATCGTGCGGCTGCCGCGTCCGAGTTCCCCGAGGATCTCGTAGCCCGCGGAGGCCTGCGCGGCCTTCGCCGACGCCGCGGCTCTGGCGTCCACCACGGTCTCGACGGAGGGGACCTCCGGCGGTCCGACGGCGGCCGGGCGGTCGCCGAGCACGACGGTGATCCGTGCGTCGTCGGCGGCCTCGGAGAGCAGGGCCGAACTGTCGGCGGTCCCGGCGATCGCACGCAGTCGGTCGAGCCCGAAGAGGACGCTCGCGTCGTCGTGGCGGTCGAGCGACACCGAACGCTCCCGTGGGGTCAAGGTGGCCGTCGGAGCCTACCGACTCCTCGACGGTGAGTGAGTTGCAGACGATGAACTTCGATGAAGTTGCCCCCGTTTCTTACCCGAGCGCCCGAGAACGCCCTGACCGCGATGCGGAGGGAGCGGTCTTGACAATAGGATCCGGTAACTCTCGTCCTCCGTGGAGCGGCCCAGATGGCGCGTGGTCGGCACCGTAGTGCGGCTGTCCTCCGGCAGCAGGCATCCCTCTCGTCCGCGGCGCGTCCGCGTCGTCGCTGGCTGCCCCCGCCCTGGCTGGCCGCGACGATCGTGATCGTGGTGGTGCTCGCCTCGTTCGGGGTCGGGTACGCGTTACGGGCCGGGGACTGCTCCGGCGATCCGGTGGTGCTGTCGGTGGTGACGTCACCGGACCAGCAGAACGTCGTCCGCGGGCTGGCGTCGTCGTGGGAACGCGAGAAGCACTCGTTCGACGGGCACTGCGGCGCGATCGCCGTGCGCGGCGAGGAGTCGGCGACGGTCGGGCAGTCGCTCTCGCCGACCCAGAACGGCGCCGCGACGAGCCAGCGGGTCGACGTCTGGATGCCCGACTCGTCGACCTGGGTGACGGCCACCGCGGCCCGCAGCGGCATGGCCAAGCTGTTCGCCTACGACCGGCCGAGCATCGCGACCTCGCCGATCGTGATGGCCGCTCCGCGGCCGATGGCCGACGCGCTGGGCTGGCCCAACCGGCCGATCTCGTGGATGCAGCTCGCGCTGCAACGGATCGGCGGCCGGACCTGGAAGGACTACGGGCACCCGGAGTGGGGCGCGCTGCGCCTCGGGATCGGCGATCCCCGGCAGTCGATGGCCGCGCTCGGCACGCTGCTGTCGGTCGTCGACGCGGACACCGACACCCAGGTTGACGAGAACGAGCTGCACAACGCGCTGCTGCTGGCCCGGGCCGACACGCTGCAGAAGGCGACGTCGGCGGCGTTCGTGCAGACGCTGCGCACCAGCGCCGACCCCGACGGCATGCTCGCCGCGTCGGGCCCGTTCCCGGCCACCGAGCAGCAGGTCGCCGCGTACGACGTCGACAACCCGGCGGTGCCGCTGACCGCGATCCATCCCACCGAGGGGACGATCTTTGCCGACTACCCGTACGTGACGCTGGCCGCGTCCTGGGTCGACCCGGTCCGGCAGGAGATCGCGGGCAGCTTCCTCGAGCTGCTGCAGGGCCGCACCGGCCGGGAGGCGTACGGAAAGGCCGGGTTCCGTGACCCCGAGCGCACGACCCGGTACGTCCAGGGGTTCGAGCCGGTGCAGGGGATGGGCAGCCCGGCCGGTGACGCCCGCCCGCTGCCGAACGACGAGGCGATCGTCAAGACCGTCGTGTTCTGGACCGCTCTGCAGCGCAAGGCGAACGTGCTGGCGACCGTCGACACGTCCGGGTCGATGGCCGATCCGGCGCCGGACAGGTCGGGCCCGCGGATCAAGGTCGTGCAGGAGGCCTGCATCCGGGCGATCACGCTGTTCAGCCCGGAGTCGGGCGTCGGGCTGTGGAAGTTCTCGACCGACCTCAAGGGCAAGCAGGACTACCAGCAGCTCGTGCCGATGGGGCCGGTCGGCGGGACGCTGCCGGGCTCCACGACCCCGCGCCGGGTCGCGCTCGAGACCGCGATCCGCCGCGATCTGAAGCCGCACGGCTGGACCGCGCTCTACAACACGATCGACGCCGCCTACCGGCAGGTGCAGGCCAACTACCAGCCCGGCCGGCTCAACCTGCTGGTGCTGCTCACCGACGGCAAGAACGAGACGCCGGGCGGCCTGACCCGTCCGCAGCTGGTGGCCCGGCTGCGGGCCGCGATGAAGCCCGACCGGCCGGTCCAGGTGATCGCGATCGGCTTCGGCGCAGGCGCCGACCTGCGAGAACTGCGCGAGATCACGTCGGCTGTCGGAGGTAAGGCCTACTCTGCCGACAGTGGGAGCGACATCGACCAGATCTTCCTTTCGACGTTGACGGGGCGGTAGGTATCAACAGACGGGCGCTGAACCGGGCCTCGCTGGCTCGGCAGTTGCTGCTCGAGCGGTCGCCGATGCCGATCGTCGAGGCGGTGGAGCACCTCGGCGGGCTGCAGGCGCAGACGCCGCACTCCTGGTACCTCGGGCTGGGCGCGCGGCTGTCCGGCATCACCCCGCTCGACGTCTCGGCGTTGCTGGAAGACCGCAGCCTGGTGCGGGTCGCGCTGCACCGGTCGACGATCCACCTGGTCTCGGCGCGGGACTGCCTGGCCTGGCGGCCGCTGATCCAGCCGGTGATCGTCCGGTCGACGGCGACGATCTACGCCCGCCGGCTCGCGGGCGCAGACGTTGCCGAGCTCACCGACGTCGGGCGGGCCGCCCTGGAGGAGCAGCCGCTGACGTTCGCGGCGCTGGAGAAGATCCTGGCCGAGCGCTGGCCGGAGGCCGACCCGCACGCGCTCTCGGCCACGGTCCGGGCCCAGCTCCCGCTGATCCAGGTGCCGCCCCGCGGCACCTGGGGTCCGGCCGGCCCGGTGAGCGGGCCGATCGCGCACACGACGGCCGCGGCCTGGCTCGGGGATCCGCCGGCCCCGGCGGGCCCGGAGGAGCTGATCCGCCGCTACCTGGGTGCGTTCGGTCCGGCCGGGGTCAAGGACGCGCAGACCTGGACCGGTCTGACCCGGCTCCGCGAGGTGTTCGACCGGCTGCGGCCGTCCCTGGTGACGTTCACCGACGACGACGGCCGGGAGCTGTTCGACCTGCCCGACGCCCCGCGGCCCGGCGCCGACACCCCGGCGCCGGTGCGGTTGCTCTACGACTTCGACAATGTGCACCTGTCGTACGCCGAGCGCACCCGGTTCGGGACCGTGCCGAAGCTCGGCGGCAAGAACGGGGTGCTGCCCGGCACGATCCTGGTCGACGGCGTCGTCCAGGGCATCTGGACGCTGACCCGGTCCCGCTCCGGTGCGACGCTGACCGTGCGTCCGGTGACGAAATGGGCGCGCGGGGACGCGTCCGCCATCGAAGCGGAGGCCACGACGATGCTGAAGTGGGCCGCCGACGGCGGCACCTATGAGGTGGGTGAGCCGCTCTAACGCCCGGCGCCGACGGCCCGGGGCGCGCTGACCGCGTCGATGATCTCGGCGAGCACCCGCTCGGAGTCCTCGTGCGGAACCTGGCAGGTGCCGGCCGCGACGTGGCCGCCACCGCCGTACTTGAGCATCACCGACCCGATGTCGACCGGCGAGGTGCGGTCGAGGATCGACTTGCCGCAGGCCAGCACCGTGTTCTGCTTCTGCCGCCCCCACATCACGTGAATCGAGACCCGGGCCTGCGGGTACAGCGCGTAGACCAGGAAGCGGTTGCCCGCGTAGATCGTCTCCTCCTCGCGCAGGTCGAGCACGACGACGTCGCCGTGCATGGTCCCGACCCGGTTGAGCTGGTCGACGAAGAACTTGTGGTGGGCGTTGAACAGGTCGGCGCGCTCGGCGACGTCCGGGAGGTCGAGGATGTCCTCGACGTCGGTGTGCTCGATGCAGGCGTCGATCAGCTTCATCATCAGCTGGTAGTTCGAGATCCGGAACTGGCGGAACCGCCCGAGCCCGGTGCGGCTGTCCATCAGGAAGTTGAGCAGCGTCCAGCCGGTCGGGTCGAGCACCTCCTTGATGTCGTACTGGGCCGAGTCGGCGCGGTCGACCGCATCCATGATCTCGTCCGAGACGTCGGGGAACCGCTCCTTGCCCCCGTAGTGATCGAAGACGACCCGGGCGGCCGAGGGCGCGTCCGGGTCGATGATGTGGTTCGCGGCGGTGCCGCCGGTGCGTAGCGTCTCCGAGTGGTGGTGGTCGAAGACCAGGTGCGCGCCGGGCGCGTACGGCAGGTTCGTCAGGATGTCCCGATCGGTGATCTCGACCGAGCCGTCCTGGACGTCCTTGGGGTGCACGAACGTGATCTCGTCGACGAGATCGAGCATGCGCAGCAGCACCGCGCAGACCAGGCCGTCGAAGTCGCTGCGGGTCACCAGGCGGTACGACATGAGAGCCCCTCGAGGTGGCTGTTCCGATCTTCGACCAGATCGGCAGCGAGGGGCGCGGCCTGAATGTTCCGGCGTACCGGTTTCCGGGCCGCGCTGCGAATGCAATTCCCGCAGGCGGGGAATAGAGGGCTCGGTGGGACTCGTGAATTGCGGTGCACCATTTAGCGCTGAGTAACAGGAAACGTGAATCAGGTCGTTCATCCGTCGTTGTTTCCTGAGGATATATGGTGCTTCGGCGGGCGAATCGGCGCGCTCACATCAGCCGTACGGGCTGCTACGACGCCGACATCGCGCGGAGAATTGCGCGCCGAACAGGGGAACTGATCGCGGCGCGAGCGAGCCATTCGGCGCCATAAGCTGCCGCGGGTCGGCTCGGCAATTCCCTGGTCAGCCGGCCCACCCCTCACTTCTGTACCCGTATTGGTCGTCCATGTCTGTGTCCACCCGTGTGTCGAGGCTCTGGTGTCTCAGCCTGCTGTGCCTGTGCTGGGTCGTGCCGGTCGGCGCCGTGCCGGCGGCGGCCACGGACTCCGGCTGCGGCGACGTCACGGTCGTGTTCGCGCGGGGCTCGGGGCAGCGGCTCGGCCAGCGGGAGAGCGCCGCGTTCCTGACGTCGTTCTCGGCCCGGCTGGGCGTGGACGTCCGGGCGACCGCGTACGAACTCGGTACGGCGAGCTACGGCGGCGCCCGGTACCCGGCCGTCGGCGTGGGCGTGAACAGCAGCGACGCGTTCGCGAACCTGCTGGACGCGGCCTCGTTCTGGACCGGCAACGAGGGCGGGCGGTACCGGGCGTCGGTGGCGTCCGGGGTGGCCGAGCTGCGGGCCTACGTGGGGTCGCGGCTGGCCGCCTGCCCGGGCGAGCGGGTCGTGTTGGCCGGGTACTCGCAGGGTGCGCAGGTGGTCGGGGACGCGTTGCCGGGGTTGCCGCGGGACCGGGTGGCGTACGTCGGGCTGTTCGGGGACCCGAAGCTGTCGCTGCCCGAGGGGCGGGGCGTGTTCCCGGCGGCGTGCCGGGGGCGGTCGCTCTCGCCGTGGCGCCGGGGGAGCGTGGGTTGCTACACCGACAACGGGGTGCTGGACGCCCGCTCGCCGTACGTCCCCCGGGACGTCGAGGGGCGGGTGGGGTCGTGGTGCGACCGGGACGATCCGGTGTGCAACAGCAACCTGGCCGACTTCCGGCACTCGACGCACGGGTCGTACGCGAGGCCGGGGAACGCGGTGGACCAGGCTGCTCGCGAGTCGGCGGTGGCGGTGCGGGCCGCGCTCGGGAAGCGCGGCCAGAAGATCGACGTGACGGTGAGCGGCCCGTCCCCGGCCCTTTCGGCCCGGCCGGGGACGGCCGTGGTTCCGGTGAGTGCGGCTCGCCGTGGTGAGGGTCCGACGGCGAGTGCTGCGCCTTCGCCGCCGGGGAGCGGGCCGGCGACCCCTTCGCCGTCGGGGTCGCCGGCGCCGTCCGGATCGCCGGGTCCCGCGGTCGGCGGGGCGGATTCCGGGGCGTCGGGTGAGCCGGGGGAGGCCGGCGCGCGGCGGGGTCGCGCCGGTCGGCCGGCCGCCGCGCTCGCGATCGACGAGTACTGGGCCGCGCCGGGCACGTCGGTGCGGTTCGACGCGTCGGCGTCGGAGCTGCCGGTCGGCGCGTACCGCTGGGACTTCGACGGCGACGGCGTCGTCGACCGCACGACCACGACCCCGGTCGTCGACCACGTCTACCTCCGGGCGTTCAGCGGCCGGGCCTGGCTCCGCTTGACCGCGGCCGACGGCGCCGAGCTCATGACGTCGGCACGAATGCACGTCGACCGGGCCGGACTGGCGCCGCGGCTGCCGTCCGCGCCGGACGCGGTGACGGTCCGGGCCGCGCACGGCGAGCGGGGCGCGGTGGTCCGGTGGGAGGCGCCGGCGGCGCCGCGGGCCGCCGCCTGGCGGATCCACGACGCGGACGGCCGGCTCCTCGCGCACGTGCCGCCGTCGGTCCGGCAGGTCGACCTGGCCGCGCTCCCGGACCGGACCACGACGCTGACCGTCGAGGCGGTCAACGAGTACGGCAGCAGCGCGCCCTCGCCGGCGGCGCCCCGCGGCGCGGGGTCCTCCCGCTTCGGGAAGGCGGTCCCGGCGGCCGACGTCGGTGGCGGCCTCCGCGGCTCCGAGGGTGGCGGTCCGGCTGCGGCCGCGGCCCCGGCCCCGGCCGGCCCGCCTCCGCGGCTCACGACCGGTCTGGTCGCGGTTGCGGTCGCGTTCCTGCTGACGACGACCGGCGCGCTGTGGTTCTGGCTCCTGCGGACGCGATTCGAGCCGTGCAGCGCAGCCGGGCGGCATCGGCGAAAGCGCTGGCAAAAAAGTCAGTGACCGTTCTGAACACTCGTTGCGTCTGCGACGTAACTAAGTGATGAGGGACGGTCAAGAGACGGATGACCTGGCAGGAGAAGTCATGAGCCCGGCTCGACACGCGATCGAGGAGAGGCGGCGCCCCGGCGTCTGGACGCTCGCCGCCGCCGTAGCCGTGGTCGTCGTGGTGGTGGGCGCGGTGGCCGCGGTCATCACGCTACGCACCCCCGGCGACCCGGACGTCGCGACCGAAGCGAACCGCTTCCGCCCGCTGGCCGGGTGGTGGCAGGTCGAGATCGAGGACCGCTCGGGCGCCGGCTGCCTGGAGGCCGGCTGTCCGTCGTCGTACCGGCGCTGGCAGGTCGACAACGCGCCGACGCCTGACGACCTGCGGAAGTCGTTCGAGGCGGCCGGCTGGCCGGCCCCGGCGGTCGAGGGCACGTGCCAGGCGGTGGACGGGCGCACGGGCTCGTTCCCGCTGTGCACGGCCTCGGCGACCGGGGACGACATGCGGTTCACGGTGACAGTCACCGAGGACGACGCCTACCAGGTCGCGCTCACGGTCGAGTCGGTCTGAACCCCTGAACCGGTCCCTCACCCGAACCGTCAAGAGATAGGGCAAGGCGGTCAATCCGCCGACTGCTCGGCGTTCGCACGGAGGCGACCATGGGCTTCACCGGCACTGTTTCGCGGCCCCGCGCGGGCTCCGACCCGCTCTGCCGCTGCACCGCGTTGTCGGTCACGTTCGACCTGCGGAGAGTTTTCGCAGGTCAGAAGCCTGTCGCGGCGCCGGTGGCAACCGGGCCGCAACCGGCCCGCTCCCGGTAGAGCCGCCGGAAAACCCCGCAACCGTCCTGCACCCGGGCTGCTTCCGTTCCCGCTACCGACGCTGCCGAACTTGGTTGTCGAGAGGCACCGAGGGACGACGTGAGGGGCGAGGATGAAGCGCACGATTCTGGTAGCAGCCGTCATGGCGGTGGCCGGCCTGGTCTGGCTCGCTATCGGAGGTGGCACCGCGCAGGCGGCGACGACGGCGCTGGCCGCCAAGCCGACCGAGACCTCGGCCAAGAAGAAGAAGAAGGTGGCCGCCGCCGCGGTGGCCACCACCGCCACTCCGGCCGCCGCCGCGGTCCCCGCGCTGGGCGTGCAGATGCACGCGATGTGGGAGATGTACTGGAACGGCCAGACCCCGAACGCGATGTTCGAGAAGCACCTGAACGCGCTGGCCGCCAACAAGGTGCAGGTCGTCCGCGTCGACATGGGGTGGTCCGCGAGTCAGCCGACGCCGGCCGCGCCGAGCGTCGACTCGTGGCACAACAAGCGCCTGAGCATCGCGATCGACCGGATCCGGGCCAAGGGCATGAAGGTCTTCATCACCGCGCACCAGTCGCCGGACTGGTCGCGTCCCGGCACCGGCAGCAACCTGATGCAGTTCCCGACCGACCCCAACTCGATCAAGCCGTGGATGACGTTCCTGGCCAAGAACTACGGGTCGCGGATCGCCGGCATCGAGGTCTGGAACGAGCCGAACCTGGTCGAGTTCACCGGTGTCGCCGACCCGGCGCTGCGGGTCAAGAAGTTCGTCGCGGTGCTGAAGGCGTCGTACGCCGCCATCAAGGCCGGCAACAAGTCGGTTCCGGTGATCTTCGGTGGCACCGCGCAGACCGACGACGTCTTCATCAAGCAGGCCTACGCCGACGGCGCCAAGGGCGCGTTCGACATCATGGCCGTGCACCCCTACCAGGGCAACCAGACCAAGGCTCCGGAGTCGACCGACATCGTCGGCAAGTCGCGGATCACGAACATGCCGGCGATCATCGCGGCGATGAAGGCCAACGGCGACCAGGCCAAGCCGATCTGGTGGACCGAGTTCGGGACTTCCGTGCACTCCAACGCCGGTATCACCCAGCCGTGGCTGTTCGGTGTCGCGTCCGACGCGATCGCCGGTGACTACATGGTCCGCTCGTTCAAGCTGGCCGCCGCCCGTTACCCGCAGGTCAAGGTCGGCACGATCTACACCGCGTACCGTCCGTCGGCCGGGATCTCGGCCCACCAGTACGGCTACCGCCTGCTCGACGCCGACGGCACCGTGCACGCGCAGCTGACGATGCTGAAGAAGATGCGGGACACGACGCCGTCGCGTTGATGTTCTGACCGGAACGGCGGGCGCTCCTGGCGGAGCGCCCGCCGTTTCATGTTTGGGAGTGGCGGCCGTAGGCCAAAGTTGTCGACGTGACGACTGACTATGCGACGACGTTCGACCTGATGGACCTCGACAAGGACGGCAAGATCTCGGCCGCCGAACTGGTCCAGGTAGCTGCCGCCCTCGGCGACGAGGTGTCCGAAGAGGACGCGGCCGCCGGGGTGGCCCGGGTGGACGAGGACGGCGACGGCCTGATCAGCCTGGCCGAGTTCACCGCCTACATGGAGTCCCGGTGATCTGTCGCCAGGTGAACTTTTCTTGCGTCAGGTAGCCGATCAAATCCGTTGCGTGAGGGCGTCATCCTGAAGGAGCCCGATCGACGACGGCGGGAAGACGCACGATGACGCAGCTGGAGCACTCCGAGCCGCAGGCCGGGGACGTCAAGGGACTCCCCGGCCCGCAGGCGCGTTCTCAGAGGGCGCCGGGCGTCGACGGTTCGGCGAGCGGAGCCTCGTCGATCGTCCGCCGTGGACCGGTGAACCACCGCCTCGCGGAGGCGAACCACCAGATCGTGATCCCGAGCAGCACCGCGCCGGTGATGATCGGCGCGTAGTTGACGTCGTACCAGGTGAAGGTGTCGCTGAACGGGACGCCGCTCGGCAGGATCGGCAGACAGAAGTAGATGCTGATGACGATGATCTCGACCGCGGCGACGACGTTCATCCAGCGGTAGTGCCGGCCGAGGTTCCACGGACCGGGCTTGAACGCGTCGCCGGCCCGGAGCCGGTAGATGATCGGGATCACGAACGCGAGGTAGAGCCCGATCACCGCGACGCTCACGACGGCGTAGAACGCGACCGGGATCCCGGCCGGGCTCTTGTAGAGCGCGGGCAGCGTGATGACGACGCCCGCCGCCGCGCCGCCCAGCACCGCGTTCACCGGCACGCCGGTGGTGGGGGAGACCTTGCTCCAGAGCCGGCGGCCGGGCACCGCGCCGTCCCGGCTGAACGCGTAGCTCATCCGCGAGAGGCTGGTCATCGCGGCGATGCCGCAGAAGACCTGCCCGATCGTCGCGATCACCATGACCAGCTTGAACAGCGCCGGTGACAGCGCGGACGAGAAGATCGCGATGACGCTGCCGACCCCGTAGCCGTTGTCGGGCGAGTTGATGAACCCGACGTCCTTCGCGGCCCAGAGGAACGCGAGGAGCAGCAGCCACCCGCCGATCGCCGAGTAGAAGATGCTGCGCCAGATGCCCTGGGCGACCGCCTTGGAGGCGCCCGCCGTCTCCTCGGACATGTGCGCGGACGCGTCGAAGCCGGTGATCGTGTACTGGGTCAGCAGGAAGCCGAGCGGGAGTACGTAGAACCAGAAGCTCAGGCCGCTGTCGGAGAAGCCCGAGTTGTTGATCCGCTCGGTGAAGATGAAGCTCGCGTCCTGGTGCCCCTTGGAGGCCACGAGCAGGACGACGATGATCACGGCCGCGCCCACGACGTGCCACCCGGCGGAGACGTTGTTGATCAGCGCGAGCAGGTGAGAGCTGAAGATGTTCAGCACGCTGACCAGCACCATCAGCACGATGAACCAGAAGAACTGCTGGTTCAGCGCGTCGCCGCCGAACGTGTCGGCCCACCCGGACCAGAACAGCGTCAGCGTGATGTTCCAGAAACCGGCGCAGGCGTAGACGACGGAGGCCGTGACCGCGATCAGCCCGACCAGGTTGAGCCAGCCGGTGTAGAACCCGGCGGCCGGCCCGCCGAGCCGGGCGGCCCACCAGTAGATGCCGCCCGCGGTGGGGTAGGCCGAGCCCATCTCGGCCAGGCAGAGCCCGATGATCAGGATGAAGACGCTGATCAGGGGCCAGCCGAGCGAGATGGCGATCGGCCCGCCGTTGTTCCAGGCCTGGGCGAACGTGGTGAAGCAGCCGGCCAGGATCGAGATGATCGAGAACGAGATCGCGAAGTTCGAGAAGCCTGACCAGGTGCGGTGGAGTTCCTGACGGTAGCCGAGCTCGGCGAGCCGGTCTTCGTCGGACAGAGATGCACTTTCGTCGGCGACTGCCATGAACGCCTCCTCATACAGCGGGGGACTGCGAGGGGTACCGGTGGCGGGCAGCCAGAACCGGACAGCACCGCTCAGAGGGTTATAGCTGTTCGCAGGTCTGCTGGGAAGCGAGGTGGGCCCCATGGATCCGTTGGGTGCGGGGCCAGGACTTGTTCGGTGACCGGCCGGTGGTTCGAGCGTCGGTGGCTCGCCGGGTGTTTGTAGGGCCCGATTTGAGAGGGCTTCCGGGCCTCCGTGCCGTGGGAAATCTGCGCTGCGTGAGACAGGGACCGGAGCGCGGAATCCGTATCCGCGTGAACGGAAATGTGCCCCGACCAACGGTGAGTTCGCGGTCAGGGCCGCGCACACGCCGGGCCCGGCCGGCTCCGGCGCGTCGATCTCGCCTGGGCCGACGACCCGAGGCGTCACCGTCGAGTGCGTCCCGCCGGACAACGGCTCCCGCTACCGGATGCGGTCGGTTTGCTCGGGGATGGTGGCGCGGATTCCGGGTCGGCGCCGGTAGACGCGGTCGGCGCGGGATCCGTAGGCATTGTCGGCCAGGACCTGGGCCGGTCGAGTTCTGGGCCTGCCGGCCCCGGCGGTGATCTGTTGGTGTGCGGCCCCTTTGCGCGCGTCCGCGGCGTGCTGGTGGGCCCGGACCATGGTCGAGTCGACCGACACATCCCAGGTGATCAGCCGCCGGGTTCCGTCGCACGGGCGGGACCGAGCCGCGCATCACCGGGCCGCAGCGGGCCAGTACGAGGATGCCCCTCAGGTGAAGAAGCGGCGTAGGGACGGGGCCAGGGCCTTGGCGTCTACGTCGTGGGTCTGGCCGTCCAGGGTTTCACGGGTCGCGTCCAGCAGCACGGCGGCCAACGCGTCGGCGCCCGCGTGCATCCAGTCGGGGCTGGCGCCACCGTCCACCACCAGGACCGGCACCGTCACCGCGGCCCAGCGGTGCGGGGACAGCGGGGCGCCGGTCTGGGTGCCCTCCAGCAGCGCGATGTCGTACGGGTACGTGTGCGAAACCGCCTCCAGGGCGGCCCAGTGCGGCGTCCGCTTCAGGCCTTCGACCGCCTCCGGCGGCACTCCGGCCGCCTCGGTGAGGAACAGCTCGACCGCGCCGTCGCGCTGCTCCGTGAGGATCAAGCGCTCCAGGCGGGGCTGGAGGTCGGTCCGGATCGGCGTCCGGCTGTCGTCGACGATGAACGGCGGCTCGTAGACCGCCACTTTGGTGACGGCCGGGCGGCGGGCGGCGGCGTCCAGGGCCAGGGCCGCTCCGGACGACATGCCGTAGAGCGCCGCATTGCCCCCGGCGTGCTCGATCAGCGCGGCGATGTCCTCGATCTCGCGCTCGGGCCGGTACGGCTCCCAGCTCAGCCCGCTGTCGCCGCGGCCGCGGCGGTCGTAGTGGTAGACGGTGAGGTCCTCGGCCAGCAGCCGGGCCAGGTCGCCGGTGCCGGGGTCGATCGCGCGGTGCTGGGACGCACCACCGACCAGGATCAGGGCCGGTCCGCTGCCGTAGCGGTCGAACGCGATCCTGGTTCCGTCGGCTGAGGTGACGGTGTCCATGAGTCCTTCTCTCCGGTCGGCGGCGTGCGTCGCAGGGCCACCAGGACGAGGACGGCCAGTCCGGCGAGCAACGCGGCCGAGACTGCGGCCGCGGCCTGCATGCCGGTGGTGAACGCCTGGTGAGCGGCGGTGAGTACGTCGCTCCCGAGCTTGTCAGGCAAACCCGCCGCTACCTGCGCAGCCTCGGTGAGCGTGTCGCGGGCCCGGGCGGCGTCGACCGGGGTCAGACCGGCCGGCAGGTCGATCGTGGCCCGGTAGACGGCGACGCCCAGGCTGCCGAGGGTGGCGATGCCGAGCGCGAACCCGAACTCCCCGCTCGTCTCGTTCAGCGCCCCGGCCGAGCCGGCCTCGGACGGCGGGACCGCACCGAGCACGAGACCGGTCGCGAGCGAGACCAGCGGTCCGGCCCCCAGGTTGGTCAGCGCGAAGCAGGCCGCGATCCGGCCCGGACCGGCGTCGGCCGGGAGCAGGGCCAGGGCCGCTTGCGCGGCCACCGAGATCGCGAGGCCACCGGCGATGAGGTAGGCCGGACGTACCCGGCGGGCCAGCAGCGGAGCGACGACGACGCTGACCGCGGACGTGGCGGCCGCGGGCAACATCCAGAGGCCCGAGCGGAGCGCGGAGAGTCCGGCGACGAGTTGGAGCCGCTCGGTGATGAACAGCATCATCGCGCCCATCAGCAGGGTGCCGAGGAACAGGCCACCGAGGGCGGTCGCGCAGGCCGGGTCGCGGAGGATCTTCAGGTTGAGGAGAGGGCGGGGCAGGCGGTGCTGGCGCCGCAGGAAAATCGTGCCGGCGACGAGCCCGAGCACGATCGCGGCCAGTGCCGTGACGCCGGGTCCGTCTTTGGCCAGTTGCTTCAGCCCGTAGACGATCGGGAGCACCGCGGCCAGCGACAGGGCGACGCTGGCCGGGTCGATCTTGGCGGGCGCGACGTGTATCCCGCCCACGGCGTCCCCATGCTCAGCGTAAGAAAAAGGACGAAGGACCGGCGCGCAGGCCAGAAGCACCACCATGGCGGGGACGCCGAGCAGGAAGACCGAGCCCCACCAGAAGTGCGCGAGCATCGCGCCGCCGACGACCGGACCGATCGCGGTACCGCCCATGAAGCAGACGAACCAGACGCCGATCGCGAGCCCGCGCTCCTTCGGATCGCGGAACATCGCGCTGATGAGCGCGAGGATCGACGGCGCGAGCGTCGCTCCGGCGACGCCGAGGACGGCGCGGGCGACGATCAGCAGGACGGGGTTGGGCGCGTAGGCGGCCAGGGTGGACGTGACGCCGAAGGCGGTCGCGCCGATCAGCAGGAGTTTGCGGGGGCCGATCCGGTCGCTGACCGCGCCCATCGTGATGAGGAAGCCGGACAGCAGGAACGGATAGGCGTCCATGATCCAGAGCTGCTGGGTGCTGTCGGCGTTCAGGGCGACGCTCAGGTGCGGGAGGGCCAGGAGCATCACGAAGACGTCGATCGAGACGAGGAGGGTGGGGAGCGCGAGGACGGCGAGGCCGAGCCATTCGCGGCGGCTGGCTTTCATGTGGGGTTGTCGGAGGGGGGCTCTATCGTTCGACGCGATCTGGGTGTGGGCCGGGTCACAGGCTTTTCGGGTCGAGGGTTGAAGATCAGCTCCGACTACCGGGTGCTGACCCTCGAGGAGATGGTGATGAAGTACCTGCTGCTGATCCACATGAATCCGGCTGTTTTCGACACGCTCTCCGAGGAGGAGAAGAACGAAGTGTTCGCGGGGCACAACGAGATCTCTGAGGAGCTTCGAACGACCGGCGAGCTGCTCGGGTTCGTGGCGCTGGCCGAGCCGGCCGCGTCGACGACCGTGCGGGTGCGGGGCGGGGTGGTGGACGCGACCGATGGTCCGTACGTGGAGACGAAGGAGTTCCTGGCCGGGTACTACGCGGTGGATTGCGAGACGCACGAGCGGGCGGTCGAGCTGGCGGCGAAGATCCCGGACGCTTCGTTCAACGCGATCGAGGTGCGCCCGGTGATGAACGAGGCCGGGCTGGAAATGTGAGTTCGTCGCTCGAGGACCTGCTGCGCGCGTCGGCGCCGCAGGTCCTGGGGGTGCTGGTGCGCCGGTACGGGCAGTTCTCGGAGTGCGAGGACGCCGTGCAGGAGGCGTTGCTGGCGGCTTTCCGGCAGTGGCCGTCCGAGGGGGTTCCTGCTTCGCCGCAGGCCTGGCTGGTCTCGGTGGCCGCACGGCGGTTGACGGATGCGTGGCGGTCGGAGTCGGCGCGTCGGCGTCGGGAGTCGGCGTTCGAGCCGGAGGCTCCGTCCGTGTCGGGGGTCGACGACACGCTGACGTTGTTCTTTCTGTGCTGCCATCCGGCGTTGACGCCGAACGCGCAGGCTGCGCTGACGTTGCGGGCCGTCGGAGGGTTGACGACGGCGGAGATCGCCGCGGCCTTCCTCGTGCCGGAGGCGACGATGGCGCAGCGGATCTCGCGCGCGAAGGCGCGCATCCGCGGGGAGGCCTTCAGCCTGCCCGCGGACCGGTCGTCTCGGCTGACGGTCGTGCTGCGGGTGCTGTACCTGATCTTCAACGAGGGGTACGTGGCGACGGCCGGGCCTTCTCTCTCGCGCCCGGATCTGACCGCGGAGGCCATTCGGCTGACGAGGGCCGTACGGGGGCTGGTGCCGTCGTCCGGCGAGGTCGCCGGACTGCTGGCGCTGATGTTGCTGACCGAGGCGCGGCGGGCCGCCCGGCTCGAGGCCGACGGTTCGCTGGTGCCGTTGGAGGCCCAAGACCGATTGTCGTGGGACGGTTCCCTGATCTCCGAAGGGGTCGCGCTGCTCGAGGAGACGCTGCCGGTGGCGCCGCTCGGGCCGTACCAGTTGCAGGCGGCGATCGCGGCCGTGCACGCCGAGGCCCCGTCGGCCGCCGAGACCGACTGGGCCCAGATCGTGGGGTTGTACCTGCTACTGGAGAAGTTCGAGCCGGGGCCGATCGTGACGCTGAACCGCGCGGTGGCGGTGGCGCAGGTGTCGGGGCCGTTGGCGGGTTTGGCGCTGTTGGAGACGGTGGAGTCGGAGTTGGGCCGGCACCATCGGTGGCATGCCGTGCGGGCGCATCTGCTGGAGTTGGCGGGGGATGCGGTGGGGGCGCGGGACGCGTACCGGGAGGCGGCGCGGCTGACCGCGAGCCTCCCGGAGCGTCGGTACCTCACGAACCGCGCGGCCCGCCTCGCCTGACCACCTCGATCGTCACGAGATGGCTGTGCCGGCTGTTGCCGGTCACCCGGACATCGCGCGCCCAGCAGGCCGATCGCAGCACGTCGGTCGCGGCGACGAGGTGCTCGACCGAGACGCCCGCCGGGCACCAGACCAGTACCTCCTCGCCGTGTCCGGTCATCCGCGTACGCAGGAGGGTGGGCAGACGCCCGCGCCGGTTGTGGACCCAGGCTTGCGCCATACCGAGCCGGATCCGATGCGGTGTCGCCAGCCAGTAGAGACGCCGCCGCACCGCCCGCCGCGTCGGGCGGATCGCCGCCGTGATCAGGACGCTCGCTCCGACGAGAAGCGCCGCGTAGCCGCCGCCGAGGTTGTGGATGAGCGTCCAGCCGCCCCAACTGGTTGATGCGAGCAGGCCGAGTTCGTAGCGCCATCGCCAGATCACCGTGGTCGGGAGCGGGGTCGCCACGCTCGGGGGCAGCGGCCCGAACTCGGGCGCGGCCCGGTCCATCGTCACCATCCGATCGACCGGAACGACGACGACAGCTCGGTGACCATCAGCCTGAGCAGGTCATCCTCCGCGGTGGCGTCGAGGGCGCTCAGGCCGGTGGTAGCGCGATGGGCGAGACGGGGGTCTCGGTAGGTTCGACCCCAGCCTCGATGGGTCACGACGATGTCCCAGCCATGTCGTCGCGCTATTTCGTCCTGCCGGCGGTACAGCCGGGCCGCCGACAGCCGAGACCTGTAATGGAGCCAGTGTAGAAATTGGCTTACCGAGTGGGTACAGTTGTCCATGGTGTTCCGCCTGTCCGTGATCCGGCCTGAAAGATCCGATGGACGCGACACCTCTGACTGGGCCAATGTTGCAGCATTGGCCCAGTCTTTTTGGGGCTGACGAAGCGTCGCGATGACGATGTGATTCACGAGGACTCGTCATTCATTGCGCAGGACTCGCGCCAGTCATCACCCCCGGAACCCGCTCCGCGCTCCTCGCCCGTCGCGAAGATTGCGCGTACCCTCAGCTCATGGTGGCTCCGCACACATGCCATTGCAAGCCCCGTGGAAAGTGTCTTGTCAATTGCCGGCTAGCCAACTCGACATCCGGGACTTTGACGTCGGGAACCGCCCATGACAGAGCCTTCGGCAGCCCCAGCACTGCGGCGACGGGAACTAGCGCATGCTCTACGGCAACTTCGCGAGGACACCGGCCTTCGCGCGACTGAGGTCACTAGTCAGCTCGGATTCTCTCCCTCCAAACTCAGCCGTATCGAAACCGGCAACCGCCCCATCGGGCTCGACGACCTCCAACGTCTCTGTCGTCTCTATCAGGTGGACGAGGCCGAATATCAGCGGCTGGCGGAGCTGGCGATCGCCAGTCGGCAGGAAAGCCGGTGGCGCAAGCTCGGGGAAATGGACCCCGTCACAGTGGAATTCGCCGACCTGGAGGATGCGGCGACCAGTATCAAGGACTACAAGACCTCGGTCATCACCGGCTTGCTGCAGACGCCGGCCTACACGAGTGCGCTGATGCGTGGATTCCAGCCGCATCTACCGGAGTACGAGATCCGAGATCGCGTCCGGGCGCGCGCGCTCCGACAGGAGATCGTGCTCGCGCGCACCGACCGTCAACTGGAGTTCGTGCTGGACGAAGCGGCTATCCGCCGTGTGGTCGGAGGCGCTCAGGTCATGCGGGAGCAACTACTGCATCTGATCGAACTCTCCCGGGAGTCGATGGTTTCGATCAGGGTCGTTCCGTTCTCGGCCGGAGTACATCCCGGGATGGACAGCCTTTTCACGATTCTGTCGTTCGCCGAGGAGGTGCGAGACATCGTCTACGTCGACAGTCTGGCCGGAATTGTCACCCGGTCGGAGACCGCAGAGATTCAGCGCTATCGAGCGGCGTTTTCGCGGATCGATAGTCTGGCGCTCACGGCCTCCGACACTCGGCTGCTGCTCACCCGAGCGGCTCACGAGATGAACTGACCCGGGCCCACCGCGATCGTCATGACGCCAACCTCGCTCGGAGTAGCGCAGCGCGAAGCAGGAGGAAAATGCGCTGGATGGTGAATTCGGCGGTCTTCGCGGCGACGAGGAAGTTGCGCCAGGCCTGCTTCGGGAATTGTAGCGACGGTCCGCTCGGATTCTTCGAGTCACGGACCGCGACACTGTCGGGAAGGGTTGCGACCTCGACGCACTGGCCATGAGAGCAGTGCGTCGATCGACGCCACATCATCGGAGTGACTGAACTGGACATTTCGACTCTTTCTGCTAAATAAGGTTCCCCCCTCGATTTCATCCGGTCGACCAGACCGCAGCCGAGTCAGGTTTCTCTGATCTCGCACGAGCATCCTCAGGTCCAGCGGATAGCCAGACGTTACAACATGTTAGATCGAGTGGGTTAGTCGCCGACCGGGCGAGAAACGTGAATTCGTTGTTCATGCCGGTCAAGGAGAACTGGCGCTAGGTGTCAAAACCTGCGCGCATTTTTTTATGAGTGAAGTATCAACTAGATCGGTTGTCTGGTTGCGGCCCGTAATGCCTCGGAAATGCGATCGGTGTTCGCATTGTGTCGCGGGGTAGGCCCGGGATGGCCGAGTAGCGGTAGCTCCTTGGGAGCCGTCTGGTCGGTTTGCAGGGTCTGCATATTTGCAGGGGCTGCAAGTTTGGTTTACGGTGGGTCCGTGAACGAGACCGGGTTGCGGCTGCGTAAGAAGCAGCAGACGCGGGCGGCTCTGGCTGATGCGGCGCTTCGGCTGGTCGTCGAGCGAGGGCTCGACCAGGTGACCGTCGAGGAGATCAGTGCCGCCGCCGACGTGTCGCCGCGGACCTTCTTCAACTACTTCGCGTCCAAGGACGACGCGGTGTTCGGGTCGATGCTCGACGGGAGTGAGCGGGTTCGGGCCGCGGTGGTCGGCGCGCCGGCTGGGACTTCGGTCTGGGATGCCGTGTGGGCGGCGTTTCGGGCCGAGGCCGAGATCCTGGCCGGTGACGCCGAGCGGCTTCGGGCGCTGATGACGATCTGCAGCGAGAACCCGGCGATCCTGGCTCGGATGGTCGAGCGCGGTACTGCGGACGAGCTCGCGCTCGCGGGCGTCGTCGCCGAGCGGCTGGGGCTCGACCCGGCTGACAACGGTTACCCGTTGTTGGTCGCCGCCTCGGCCGGCGCTGCCCTCCGAGTAGCGATGATGCGCTGGGCCACCTCCACCGCGGCGCCGACCGCGGCGCCCACCGCGGCGCCCACCGCGCCCGCCGCGCCCGTCGGGTCCTCCATGGCCACCGCGCCAGCTGGGCCCTCCGCGGCCACTCCGGCCGGTGGGCCCTCTGCGGCCGCGCCCGGCGCCGTTCCTGCCGGGGCCGCGTCGGGCGCCGCGCCGACTGCGGCCGGTGTCAGCCGCCCCGGCGCCCCGGCCGACCCTTCGTTTCCCGACCTCATCGACGACGCCTTCGCGCGCCTCGCCGCCGGCCTCGCCGAGCCCCCCGCACCTCGAAACTGAACGAGAGAGACCCGCGTGACCACCACCACCCCGGACGAACACACCGAGCCCGCCCAGGACTCCGCCCCACCCACCCGGATGTCCCGCCGGAACGTGCTGCAAGCGCTGTCCGGCCTGATGATGGGACTCTTCGTCTCGATCCTGGCCTCGACGATCGTCTCCAACGCGCTCCCGCGGATCATCGCCGACCTGCACGGCAGCCAGTCGGTCTACACCTGGATCGTCACGACCGAGCTCCTTGCGATGACCGCCACCACCCCACTCTGGGGCAAGCTCGCCGACCTCTTCAGCAAGAAACTGCTGATGCAGCTGTCGCTGTGCATGTTCGTGGCCGGTTCGCTCATCGCCGGGTTCACGCCGAACGTCGAGCTGCTGATCCTGAGCCGTGCGGTGCAGGGCATCGGCGCCGGTGGGGTCACCGCGCTGGCTCTCATCGTGATGGCGGCGATGATCCCGCCGCGTGAGCTGGGGCGTTACTCGGGCATCTTCGGCGCGGTATTCGGCGTCGGGACGATCGCCGGGCCGCTGATCGGCGGCGTCCTGGTCGACACGTCCTGGCTGGGGTGGCGGTCGTGCTTCCTGGTCGGGGTCCCGTTCACGCTGATCGCGATCTTCCTGCTGCAGCGCACGCTCAACCTGCCGACCACGAAGAAGACCGTCAAAATCGACTGGCTCGGCGCCTTCCTGATCACCGCCGGCGTCTCCACCCTCCTCATCTGGTCCACGCTGGCCGGCGACAAGTTCGCCTGGGCCTCGGGCTGGACCGCCGGCCTGGTCACCCTCGCGGTCGTGCTCCTGGTCCTGTTCGTGCTCACCGAGGCCCGCGCGGCCGAGCCGATCATCCCGCTGCGGGTCTTCCGCAACCGCACGGTCACGCTGACGACGCTGGCCAGCGCGCTGGTCGGCGTCGCGATGTTCGGCGGGACGGTCTTCCTGAGCCAGTACTTCCAGGTCGCGCTGGGCAAGTCGCCGACGGTCGCCGGGCTGATGAGCCTGCCGCTGATCTTCGGCCTGCTCGGCTCCTCCACGGTCGCCGGCGCGATGATCACGAAGTACGGCCGCTGGAAGGCCTACCTGCTGGCCGGGGGAGTGATCATGGTGGCGGGCATGGGCCTGCTGGGCACGATCGACGCCCGTACCAGCGTCGTGATGCTCTCGCTGTACATGTTCGTGCTCGGCGTCGGCGTCGGGCTGCTCATGCAGAACCTCGTGCTGGCCGCTCAGAACGACGTTCCGGCCCGCGACCTGGGCACCACGACGTCCGTCCTGACGTTCTTCCGCAGCCTCGGCGGCGCGATCGGCGTCAGCGCGCTCGGCGCGGTGCTGGCCAGCCGGGTCACCTCGCTGCTCAGCGAAAAGCTGGGAACCGGCGGCGGCGACTCCTCGGTACCGGACGTTTCGGCCCTGCCGCCGGCGGTACTCCGCGTCGTGCAGGACGTCTACGGCGAGGCGACCGCCGACCTGTTCCTGATCGGCGCGCCGATCGCGTTGTTAGCGCTGTTCGCCGTACTGTTCGTCAAGGAGAAGCCGCTGGCCACGCTGAGCGGCGACGAGCGCCTCGCTCGCGAGCAGGCCGGTCTGGGGAGTCACTGAACCACGCAGCTGAGGCTGCGCTGAGGACAGATGCGGGTAGCAACCAAGGATGTGGCTGACTACCCGCCGGAGCCCTACGTCGTCCACTCAGGAGACAGACCGCCATGTCGTTCCTGGCCAGGTTCAGCCTCGCCAACCGGGCCCTGATCGCGCTGATCACGATCGCGGTCACGGTGTTCGGGCTGATCGCGATCCCGTCGCTCAAGCAGCAGCTGCTGCCCTCGCTGGAGATCCCGGCGGCGTTCATCACCGCCCAGTACGCCGGCGCGTCGCCGGACGTCGTCGAGAGCCAGGTCACCGAGCCGATCGAGGACGCCGTCCGCGGGGTCGCGGGCGTCACCGGGACGACGTCGACCTCGCTCGAGGGCTTCGCGACCGTCCAGGTCGAGCTCGAGTACGGCACCGACATCGGGGCCACCGTCAACAAGCTGCAGCAGTCGCTGGACCGCGCGCAGCTGCCCGCCGACGTCGACCCGTCGATCCTCTCCGGCGGCACCGACGACCTGCTCCCGGCCGTCGTCCTCTCGGCGTCCGGAGGTGACACGGCGGCGCTGGCGCAGAAGCTGCAGAAGACCGTCCTGCCCGACCTGGGCAGCATCGACGGCGTTCGGGAAGCGTCGCTGACCGGCGCGCCGGAGAGCGCGGTCGTGATCACGCCGAAGCCGGCCGCGCTGGCGGCCGGGCTGACCCCGCAGGCGATCGCGACCGCGATCCAGAGCAACGGGGTCGCGGTCCCGGCCGGCGCGGTCACCGACGGCACCAAGTCCCTGACGGTCCAGGTCGGTGGGGCCTACACCTCGCTCGACGACCTGAAGAACCTCTACCTGTCGCCGTCGGCCAAGCTCGGTGACGTCGCCACGGTCGAGTCGGTCCGCGGCGCGGCCACGTCGGTGACCCGCACCAACGGCAAGGACAGCCTCGGCATCAGCGTGACGATGACCCCCGACGGCAACGCGGTCGACATCTCGCACGCGATCGAGGACAAGCTCAGCGACTGGACCGACGAACTCGGCGACGGCGCCGAGCTCACGGTCGTGTTCGACCAGGCGCCGTTCATCGAGAAGTCGATCAGCGGGCTGGCCACCGAGGGCGGGCTCGGCCTGGTCATGGCCGTCGTCGTCATCCTGGTCTTCCTGCTCTCGCTGCGCTCGACGCTGGTCACCGCGGTCTCGATCCCGCTGTCCGTGCTGATCGCGCTGATCGTGATGTGGACGGACGGCCTGTCGCTCAACGTCCTCACGCTCGGCGCGCTGACGATCGCGATCGGCCGGGTGGTCGACGACTCGATCGTGGTGCTGGAGAACATCAAGCGGCACCTCGGGTACGGCGAGGAGAAGATCGCCGCGATCTTCACCGGCGTCCGCGAGGTGGCCGGTGCGGTCACCGCGTCGACGCTCACCACCGTCGCCGTCTTCCTGCCGATCGCGCTGGTCGGCGGCCTGGTCGGCGAGCTGTTCCGGCCGTTCGCGATCACGGTGACGGTCGCGCTGCTGGCCTCGCTCGTCGTCGCACTGACGATCGTCCCGGTGCTCGCGTACTGGTTCCTCCGGCAGCCGAAGAACGCCGAGAACGCCGACGAGGCCCGGCAGAAAGCGGAGGAGAAGGAGCGCGACGGGCTCCTGCAGCGGATCTACATCCCGGTCATCGGGTTCGCGGTGCGCCGCCGGTGGGTCACGATCGCGATCGCGGTCGTCATTCTCGTCGCGACGCTCGGCATGGTGCCGTTGCTCAAGACGAACTTCCTCGACCAGTCCGGCCAGAACACGCTGAGCATCACCCAGACGATGCCGGTCGGCTCGAGCCTGGCCACGACCGACGCGGCCGCGAAGCAGGTCGAGGGTGTCCTGGCCGGCGCCCGGGACGACGGCGACCTGGAGTCGTACCAGGTGACGATCGGCGGCGGCCAGTTCGGCTTCGGCGGCTCGGCCAACGAGGCGACCTACCAGGTCACGGTCAACGAGGACGAGGACACGGCCGCGGTCCAGGACCAGCTCGAGGAGAAGCTGAACGCGCTGACCGGCGCCGGGGAGATCGAGGTCGGCGCGGCCCAGTCGGGCGTCGGCGGCAGCGAGCAGCAGGTCGTCGTCCAGGCGCCGGACGAGGAGACGCTGCGCACCGCGACCACCGCCGTCACCGCCGCGATGAAGAGCGTCGACGGCCTCGACGACGTGAGCAGCGACCTCGCCGAGAGCACGCCCCGGGTCGAGGTGACGCTCAAGGACCAGGCGGCCGCCCGGTACGGGCTCACCGAGGCCACGCTCGGCCAGATCGTCGCGGCCGCGTTCCGCGGCACCCAGGCCGGCCAGGTCGTCATCGACGGCGTCCAGCAGCAGATCTCGGTGCTGTCGTCGGCCCCGCCGGTCAGCGTGGCCGCGGTGAACGCGCTCCGGATCCCGACCGCCTCCGGGGTGGTTCCGCTCACCCAGGTCGCCGACGTCCGGTCGGAGCCCGGCCCGGTCTCGATCACCCGTATCGACGGCGCCCGCAGCGCCACGGTCAGCGGAACGCCGAGCGCCGACAACCTCGGTGAGACGACGAGCGCGCTGACCAAGAAGCTGAAAGACCTCGACCTGCCGGCCGGTGCCAGCTACTCGCTGGGCGGTGCCTCCGACGACCAGTCCGACGCGTTCTCGCAGCTCGGGCTCGCGCTGCTGGCCGCGATCGTGATCGTGTTCATCGTCATGGTCGCGACGTTCCGGAGCCTGATCCAGCCGCTGATCCTGCTGGTGTCGATCCCGTTCGCGGCGACCGGCGCGCTGCTCCTGCTGCTGGTGTCCGGCACCGCGCTGGGCGTCCCGGCGCTGATCGGCATGCTGATGCTCGTCGGGATCGTCGTCACCAACGCGATCGTGCTGATGGACCTGGTGAACCAGTACCGGCGCGAGGGCATGCCGGTGGTCCAGGCCGTGGTCGAGGGCGGACGGCACCGGCTGCGTCCGATCCTGATGACCGCGGCGGCGACGATCTTCGCGCTGATCCCGATGGCGCTCGGGATCACCGGCGAGGGCGGGTTCATCTCGCAGCCGCTGGCCGTCGTCGTGATCGGCGGTCTGATCAGCTCGACGCTGCTGACGCTGGTGCTCGTCCCGGCGCTGTACACGCTGGTCGAGGGTCGGAAGGAGCGTCGAGAAGAGAAGCGCCGCCGCAAGACCGAGGCCGAGGAGGCCGCCGCGCAGGCGGAATCCCCGGAGCCTCAACCCGCCAACCCCTGAGCGGAAGCGGATCGGGCTCGCCCTGACGAGCCCGATCCGCTTTCGTACGCTGACGTCATGCGGATCGCGTTCGCGGCTGACGATACGAACGAATGTGTCGAGGCGGTGCGGGCCTACCTGAGCTCGGAGCACCAACTCGTCCTCGTCGAGGGCTCCTGGCCGGTGATGTCGAAAGGAGTCGCTCAGGCGGTCGTCGAGAGGCGCGCCGAGTTCGGCGTCCTCATGTGCTGGACGGGGACCGGGACCGCGATCGCGGCGAACAAGGTGGCCGGGGCCCGGGCGGCCACGGTGGCCGACGCCTGGACCGCGCGGGGCGCGCGGCTCTGGAACGACGCGAACGTCGTCGCGCTGAGCCTCAAGCGGCTGGCGCCGGACGTGGCGGTGGAGTGCGTCCGCGCGTTCCTGTCCGAGCCGGAGCCCGACCCGGACGAGGCCGACAACATCGCCCAACTGTGAAACCGCCCGGGGCCGAAGCCCCGGGCGGCCGATCACGCCGTTACTACAATCCGAGCAGACCCAGCAGGCCGAGAATCTGGTTCAGCGTCGCGACGAGCTGAGCCAGCGGACCGCCGTCGAGCAGCCCGGCCACCGCGCAGAGCAGGTTGCCGAGAAGGTTCCCGGCGCCGCTCTCGGCGACGATGTGCAGAACAACCTGGTTGAGGTGCACGGTCAGCCCGAGCAGGTTCAGGTCCAGCGGACCCAGCACCAGATCGAGGATGGAGCAGCTGGCCAGCGCCGCCTGGGTCGTGGCCTGGGTGCCGTCGCTCGTGGCGCTCTGCACCACGAAGCTCGCCGGCTCGCTCACCGTGCCGACGACCGCTCCGGTGGAGTCGGTCAGCGTGCCCGCGAGCGTCCCCTGCGCGACGGCGTGGCCGTCGGACTCCACGAACTTGTTCGGCGTGAACGTACCGGCGAACGTCCCCTGGCCACCCTGGGCGTCGGTGAACGCACCCGCGACCGTCGACGTCAGCGTCCCCTCGGCCGCGGCCGGAGCCGCGTTGGCCGGAGAGCCGATCAGGGCGATACCACCCATGAGAACCGCCAGGACTGCGGCGAGAGCTGCTGCTGTTGCTTTCGACCGTGCTAACTGCATAGATCTCTCCCTTCTGGACGTTCCTTGACGTACGACTGTGAGAGTTGACGCTCGGTAATTGATCGAAACCCGCGCCTAACAAATCGGTGGCTTTTGTCGACTAATTCGCCCCCCAAGTAGGGGTCCTACCGGCGTGTCTGATTACCCAGCGTTTCCGCAGCTCGCGGCGGCGCGCCGCTGGCGGTGATACGCGAGCGGTGAAAGGGTCGGGGTATGCGGAAGTACGTGATCATGGGCGTCCAGGGCAGCGGTAAAGGCACCCAGGCGGCAATGCTCGCCAACGACTTCGACCTCGTGCAGATCAGCGTCGGCGACATGCTCCGGTGGCAGGTGCAGCACCACACGAAGATCGGCGCCCAGGTCCGCCGCATCGTGGCCGCCGGCGAACTCGTCAGCGACGACCTGGTGGGCTCGCTCGTCGCCACCCGCCTCGATCAGCACGACTGGAACTACGGCTTCATCATCGACGGGTTCCCGCGCAACCGGCCGCAGGCCGAGTTCTTCCTCGAGAGCTACGACATCGACGGCGTCATCCACCTCGAACTCCCGGACGACGAGGTCCGCCGCCGGGTGCTCAACCGGCGGCTCTGCACGCGCTGCGGGATGGACTACAACCTGATCGCTCACCGGCCCCAGGTCGAGGGCCGGTGCGACGTCTGCGGCGGCGAACTCGCCACCCGCGAGGACGACGCCGAGCACGCGCTCGAGGCTCGGCTGCGTGACTACCACTCGAAGACGAACCCGGTGCTCGACCTGTTCCGACGCAAGGAGTTCGTGGTTTCGATCGACGCGCAGCCGGACAAGGTGATGGTGCAGCGTCAGATCCGCACCGAGCTCGGCCTCCCGATCACCCGCGGCCCGGAATCGAGCCAGCGGCCGGGCTCATAGCGCCTCGGGGTCGTGCCCGAGCGCGGTACGGCCGCCGTCGACCGGCAGCACGACGCCGGTGATGAACGTGGCGTCCGGCCCGAGCAGGAACGCGACCGCGGCCGCGACCTCGGCCGCCTGTGCGACCCGCCCGAGCGGGTGCAGCCGGGCCATCTCGGCCTCGACCGCCGGGTGCTGCCCGACGTACTCCCGGTACCGGGCGGTGTCGACGGAGCCGGGCGCGACGACGTTCACCCGGATCCCGTCCGGGCCGTACTCGACCGCCAGCGCCCGGGTGAGCCCCTCGATCGCCGCCTTCGCGGTGCTGTAGGTCAGCGCGCCCGGCACGGCCAGCTTGGCCTGCCAGGACGAGAGGTTGACGATCGACCCGCCGTGGCCTTGGGTTCTGAACCGGCGGACCGCGACGGTCGAGCCGGTGACCGCCAGATCGATGTTCCGCCGGATCGCGGCCGAGACGTCGTCGATCGGCGCCGTGTGCACGGACAGGTCGTGGAAGGCGGCCGCGTTGTTCACCCAGCCGAAGAGCGTCCCCAGATCGGTGGCCGCCGAAGCGGCGAACTCCATCGCGTCCTCGTCGGTCGCGTCGGCGGCGACCGGGATCACCCGGTCGCGGTCGTCGGTCCAGGCCAGGGCCTCGTGCGACCGGTCGACGGCGGCCACCGCGCCGCCGTCGTCCAGCAGGCGTTCGACGATCGCCCGGCCGATCCCGCCGCCGGCCCCGGTCACCACGTAGGAGAGCGTCATGCGCTCAACGGTATTGCCGTCGCAGCTCCCGCTTGAGCACCTTCAGGCTCGGTCCGAGCGGTAACTGGTCGACGACCTCGACCCGGCGCGGGTACTTGTGCCGGCCCAGGTGGTCCTGCGCGAACGCGATCAGCTCGTCGACGTCCAGCGGCCCGGCGGCGGCCGGGTCGGGCACGACGACCGCGCAGATCTCCTCGCCGTGGACCGGGTCGGGGATCCCGATCACCGCGGCCTCGCTCAGCCCGGGATAGCGCAGCAGCACCTCCTCGACCTCGCGCGGGTACACGTTGAACCCGCCGCGGATGATCAGGTCCTTCTTGCGGTCGACGATCGTGACGAACCCGTCGGCGTCTTTCGTGCCCAGGTCGCCGCTTCGGAACCAGCCGTCGACCAGCGCCTCCGCGGTCGCCTCGGGATTGCCCAGGTAGCCGGTGAACACGTTGTGGCCGCGGATCACGATCTCGCCGAGTTCGCCGACCGGCAGCAGCTCGATCCGCTCGTCGATCTCGGCCCGGGCGATCTCCACGTCGATGCCCCAGAGCGCGTGCCCGACCGACCCCGGCCTGGTGCCGAAGTGCGGCTGGTTCACCGACGCGCTCGGCGACGTCTCGCTCAGCCCGTACCCCTCGTAGATCGGCGTCCCGAACGTCTTCTCGAACGCTTCCAGGACCGGGACCGGCAGCGACGCACCCCCGGAGACCGCGATCTTCAATCGCGGCAGCTCCGGCGCGTCCCGCGCCGCTTCCACCAGGCGGACGTACATCGTCGGGACGCCGTGGAACGTGTTGACGTTCTCGCGCACCATCAGCGCGATCGCGTCGGCGGCCTCGAACCGGGGGAGCAGCACGACGGTCGCGCCGACCCGCCAGGTGGTGTTGAGGCTGACCGTCTGGCCGAACGAGTGGAACAGCGGTAGCGCGCCGAGCGCGACGTCGTCCGGCCGGGCGTCGTTGGCGTCGAACGCGTTGACGGTGGCGTTCATGACCATGTTCAGGTGGCTGAGCACCGCGCCCTTCGGGCGTCCGGTGGTTCCGCTGGTGTAGAAGATGACCGCCGGGTCGTCGGCCTGGGTCGTCCGGTGCAACGGCAACGGTGTTGCCTGGTTCTCTTCCAGCCTCTTGACGGACGCCAGGGCAGGAACCTCCGGGCCGAGGGTGAGCGTCCTGACGCCGACGGCCAGGCCGGCGGCGACGCCGGTCTGGGCAACGGCCACGTGGCAGAGCAGCAGCGTCGCGCCCGAGTCGCGCAGGACGTGCTCGACCTCCTCGGCCGAGAGCAGCAGGTGGACCGGGACGACGACCGCGCCGGCGGCCAGGATCGCGTAGTAGGCCCGGGGGAACTCGGCCGTGTTGGGAGCCATCAGCGCGACCCGGTCGCCGGGCCGGACGCCCTCGGCTTCGAGCGCGGCGGCCTGGCCGCGGACCTGGTCCCACATCTGCGCGAACGTGATGCGCTGCTCGCCCTCGATGAGCGCGAGGTGATCGGGACGGCGTCGTGCCGATTCGGCCAGGACGCTGGCCAGCGAGAGGGTCGTCATGGTTCGGAAGTTAGCAGCGCTAGTTTTGACTCCGCTAGGGTGAGCGGCTGTGGGGCGCCCTCGCCGACCTCTGCTCAGCCGTGACCGCATCGTCGCCACGGCGCTCGCCGTCGTGGACGCGGACGGGCTCGACGCGCTCTCGACCCGTCGGCTGGCGGCCGAACTCGGGGTGAGCGGGCCGTCGCTCTACAACCACGTGTCGACCATGGAGGACCTGGTCGACGCGGTGGTCGACACGATCCTCGGGGAGGTCGATCTGTCGATGTTCGCGACGCCGGTCGCGGACTGGCGCACGGCGCTGCGCGAGTGGGCCCGGTCGTACCGGGCCGCGCTGGCCGAGCACCCGAACATCGTCCCGGCGCTCGCGCACGGCATGGGGCACCGGCCGAACTCGCTGAAGATCGCCGACGCGGTGTTCGGATGCCTGGTCGACGCCGGCTGGCCGCGGGGCCAGGCGACGCGGATCGGCGCGCTGATGCGCTACTTCGTGACGGGTTCGGCGCTGGGCTCGTTCGCCCGCGGATTCCCCGACGACGCGAGCGTGTACGCGGGCCGGTATCCCCACCTGTCCGAGGCCCACCTGCTGGCTGAACACCAGCGGGAGATCGACGAGGGCGCGTTCGAGCTGGGCCTGGAGTCGCTGCTCGACGGGCTGGCCGCGCGGACCGTCACCGCGCGCGGCGCCTCAGGGCGCGCGGGCGGTACTCCACGATGGTGAGCGCCAGGTCCGAGTAGCGCTCGATGAGGTCGTGCGGCTGGATGCTTCCGTCCGGGCGCCACCACTGGGCGATCGCGTTGCAGGCGGCGATGATCGCCCGGCGGGCGTCGTCGGGTTCCGGCGTCCGGAAGATGCCGGAGCCGACGCCGTCGGCGATGACCTCGCGGAAGCGGCCGGTCGCGACCGCCTGGCGGGTGCGCAGGGCCGCGTGCTGCTCGGGGCTGAGGCTGCGGAACTCGGTGAGTTCGAGCTGGCTGCTGCCGCGCGGGCCACAGCGGAACCGCACCAGGGCCTCGACCAGCGCCTCGAGCCGCTCGGCCGGGTCGTCGCCGGTCCGGCCCAGCGCCTGCAGGCTGATCTGGTCGTAGACGTCCATGCCCTCGTCGAGCAGCGCGTACAGCAGCTCCTGCTTGCTGCCGTAGTAGTGGTACAGCGCGGCCAGGCTGACCGCGGCCCGCTGGGCGATGTCGCGGATCGACGCGCCGCCGTAGCCGCGCTCGGCGAACTCCTCCCGGGCCGCGGCGAGAAGCGCCTGGTGACCTGGGGTTCGGAGCGGTGCGGTGCTCGTCACGTGGGCAGCCTAACGTTTGTTCGTTCCCGCGCCCGGTTTACAGTGATAAGCACGGCTGGACAGGGCCGAGTACCCCTGAGTAACTTAACGATCGTCCAGCGGGTGAGCTGAGAGGACGACGCGCGTGCGCCGAACCGTATTCAACGAGGACCACGAGGCGTACCGCGCCACGATTCGCGACTTCATCGCCGAGGAGGTCGTCCCGGTCTACCCGCAGTGGGAGGAGCAGGGGCACGTCCCGCGCGACTTCTACCTCAAGCTCGGCGAGCTGGGCGTCTTCGGCATCGAGGTGCCGGAGGAGTACGGCGGCGCCGGCGAGACGTCGTTCAAGTTCTCCGCGGTGACCACCGAGGAGCTGGCCCGGGCCGGCGTCAGCTTCGGCGGCTCGAGCGTGCACACCGCGCTCTGCCTGCCGTACCTGCTCGCGTACGGCAACGACGAGCAGAAGAAGCGCTGGCTGCCCGGGTTCGTCAGCGGCGAGATCATGACCGCGATCGCGATGACCGAGCCGGGCACCGGATCCGACCTGGCCGGCATGAAGACGACCGCGGTGCTCTCGCCCGACGGCACCCACTACGTGCTCAACGGCGCCAAGACGTTCATCACCGGCGGTGTGCTGGCCGACCGCGTGCTCGTCGTCTGCCGGACCACCCCGGCGACGAAGGAGGACCGGCGCGGCGGGCTGTCGATCCTGGTCGTCGACACGAAGTCCGAGGGGTACCAGGTCGGGCGCAAGCTGGAGAAGATCGGGCTGCGGACGTCCGACACGGCCGAGCTCTCGTTCACCGACGTCAAGGTGCCGGTCGAGGACCTGCTGGGCGAGGAGGGCAAGGCGTTCTCGTACCTGACGCACAACCTCCCGCAGGAGCGGCTCGGCATCGCGGTCGGGGCGTACGCGCAGGCCACCGCGGCCGTGCAGTTCGCGCTCGACTACGTCAAGGAGCGCACGGTGTTCGGTCAGTCGGTCGCCGGGTTCCAGAACACGAAGTTCGTGCTGGCCGACTGCCAGACCGAGGTCGAGGCCGCCCAGGCGGTCGTCGACCGGGCGCTGGACGCGCACGACCTGGGTGAGCTGTCGGCCTCGGACGCGGCCAAGGCGAAGCTGTTCTGCACCGACGTGGCCTCCCGGGTCATCGACAAGTGCCTGCAGCTGCACGGCGGCTACGGCTACATGCTCGAGTACCCGATCGCCCGCCTCTACGCCGACAACCGCGTCAACCGCATCTACGGCGGAACCTCGGAGGTCATGCGCACGATCATCGCCAAGAGCCTCGGTCTCTAAGCTGCCCGCATGGGCCTGTTCACGGTGGATGAAGCGCGCGACGAGCTTTCGACGTTGCTGCCGGTGCTCGACGAGATCGTCGCGCTGCGGGCCGACGCCGCCGAGCTGGCCGCCGCGGTCGCGCTGAACGGGCCGCCGACTGAGCTGGGAGGACTCCCGGAGCTGAAGGCGGCCCAGGCCCGGCTGGACGAGCTGATGACGACCGTGCAGGAGACCGGTGCCGAGCTGAAGAGCCTGGCGCCGTTGCTGATCGACTTCCCGTCCGACCTGGACGGGATCCCGGTGCTCCTCTGCTGGCTGGAGGGGGACCGCTCGCTGGATTGGTACCACCGCACCGACCTGGGTTTCGCTGGGAGGCGTCCGCTCTGATGTCACTGCTGCTCTCGAGGCGGGACCTCGACTTCCTGCTCTACGAGTGGCTCGACGTCGAGCAGCTGACCAAGCGTCCGTACTTCGCCGAGCACTCGCGGGAGACGTTCGACGGGGCGCTCGATCTCGCCGAAGAGGTCGCGACCGAGCACTTCGCCACCCACAACAAGCGCGCCGACGCGAACGAGCCGACGTTCGACGGCGAGCGGGTCACGATGATCCCCGAGGTCAAGCGCGCGCTCGACGTGTTCGCCGGTACCGGGCTGATGGGCGCCGCGCTGCCCGCGTCGGTGGGCGGCGCCCAGTTGCCCGGCGTCGTCGCCCGGGCCTGCTTCGCCTGGTTCCAGGCCGCGAACGTCGGCACCGCGGCCTACCCGTTCCTCACCCTCGGCGCGACGAACCTACTGCTCGCGCACGGCTCGCCGGAGCTCGTCGAGCGGTACGTGAAGCCGATGGTCGACGGCCGCTTCCACGGGACGATGTGCCTGTCCGAGCCGCAGGCCGGGTCGTCGCTGGCCGACATCGTCACCCGGGCGGTCCGGCAGGACGACGGCACGTACCGGGTGGTCGGCAACAAGATGTGGATCTCGGGCGGCGATCACGAGCTCGGCGAGAACATCGTCCACCTGGTGCTGGCCAAGATCCCCGGCGGTCCGGCGGGCGTCAAGGGGATCTCGCTGTTCGTCGTGCCGAAGTTCCTCCCGGACGGCGCGCGGAACGACGTCCGGCTGGCCGGTCTGAACCACAAGATGGGCTACCGCGGGACCACGAACACGATGCTGAACTTCGGCGAAGCCGGAGAGGGCGCGGTCGGGTACCTGGTGGGGGAGCCGCACCGCGGGCTGACCTACATGTTCCACATGATGAACGAGGCGCGGGTCGGTGTCGGCGGGGGCGCGACCGCGCTCGGGTACACCGGCTACCTGAAGGCGCTCGACTACGCGCGGAACCGCCCGCAGGGGCGGCCGGTGGCCGCCAAGGACCCGAACGCGCTGCAGGTGCCGATCATCGAGCACGCGGACGTCCGGCGGATGCTGCTGGCCCAGAAGTCCTACGTGGAAGGCGCGCTGGCCCTCAACCTGTACTGCGCCCGGCTCCTCGACGACGAGCACACGCTGCCCGGCTCGGACGCCCACCTGCTGCTGGACGTGCTGACGCCGATCGCCAAGAGCTGGCCGTCGCAGTGGTGCCTGGAGGCCAACGACCTGGCCATCCAGGTGCACGGCGGGTACGGGTACACCCGCGAGTACGACGTCGAGCAGCACTACCGGGACAACCGGCTGAACCCGATCCACGAGGGGACGCACGGGATCCAGGGGCTGGACCTGCTCGGACGCAAGGTCGTGATGCAGGGCGGGGCCGGGCTGGCGCTGCTCGGCTCGGTGATCGGTACGACCGTGGCCTGCGGCGCGGCGGCCGGCGGGGAGCTCGCGACCTGGGCGGCCTCGCTGGGAGCGGCGGTGACCCGGATCGGCGAGGTCACGGCGGCGCTCTGGGGTCCCGGTGACCCGGAGATCGCGCTCGCGAACGCGTCGATCTACCTGGAGGCGGTGGGGCACACGGTGGTGGCCTGGCTCTGGCTGGAGCAGGCGCTCGCCGCCGGCGAGCGGGAGGGTGCGTTCTACGCGGGCAAGCGGCAGGCCGCGCGGTACTTCTTCCGCTACGAGCTGCCGAAGACCGGCCCGCAGTTCGACCTGCTGGAGTCCCGGGACCGGACCACGCTGGAAGCCGACCCGGCCTGGTTCTAGTGCACGGTGCTCTCCATGCCGTGCATCCAGATGGCGGAGTCGAGGATTCTCAGCAGACTGATGTCGGAGATCCCGCCGATCTCGTCGCGCATGGCGGCGAGCGTCTTGGCCCGCTCGGGGTCGGCGTGGAACCAGCCGTGCAGGCAGTGGGTGATGTCCCGCGGCTTGCCGAGGACCCGGGCCACCACGATGTCGTAGGTCGGCAGCAGGTGCGGGCGCTTGCGGGCCATCAGCTTGGTGGCGGTCATCCGGCCCAGGTGCGGGAAGTCGTCGCTGATCAGCATGCTCGCGAGCGTGCCGGCGGCGGACGAGCCGTCAATCTCCGACTTCGGGGCGTCGTGGAGCGGCGTGTGCGGGATCCGCCGGAGCAGGGCCGAGAGCCGGTTGCCGTGCATCTCGAGGATCGCGATCGCCGCGACCGGCTTGACGTCGGTTCCCAGACAGCGGACCGCCATGATGTCGGACGCGGTGAACTGGTGGGCGACCTCGGGGCGATCGCCGCCGCCGTCCAGGCGTTCGAATCGCGCGCCGGGGTACAGGTCGGTATTGAAGTACCGGCCGACGTTGATCACGGCGGCTTGCCGCAGGTCACCGTAGACGAAGCGGTCCAGTGTGTGGTGCGCGAACTGGTAGTCGGGGGCGGTCTCGGTCACGCTTGTCACCTCTCGCGTACTGAACCGGCTGCGTCAGGTTATCAATATAGGTGCTTATATCCCTTTTAGGGGAGAACGGGAGAGCTCTCGTGGAGGATGGCGAGTTCGAGCGGGCGCCGAGTCATTTCACCGATCGGATCGGGACCGGCGACTGGCCGCTGGAAGCCGGGCGGTACCGGCTGGTCGTGAGCCGGGCGTGTCCGTGGGCGTCCCGGGCGGTGATCGTGCGCCGGCTGCTCGGGCTGGAGTCGGCGCTGTCGATGGCGGTCGCGGATCCGATCCAGGATTCGCGGTCGTGGCGGTTCACGCTGGATCCGGGGGATCGGGACCCGGTGCTCGGGATCCGGTACCTGGGGGAGGCGTACGCGGCGCGGGACGCGTCGTACTCGGGCGGGATCAGCGTGCCGGCGATCGTGGACGTGCCGAGCGGCCGGCTGGTGACGAACGACTATCCGGAGATCACGCTCAACCTCGAGCTGGAGTGGGCGCCGCTGCACCGACCCGGAGCTCCGTCGCTGTATCCCGAGGCTCTCCGGGACGAGATCGACGCGGTCAACGAGGACGTGTTCCGGGACGTCAACAACGGGGTGTACATGGCCGGGTTCGCGACCCGGCAGCGGGCGTACTCACGGGTGGTGGCCCGGCTGTTCGCGCGGCTGGACGCGCTGGAGTCGCGGCTCTCGTCGCAGCGGTACCTGGTGGGGGACACGATCACCGAGGCGGACATCCGGCTGTGGGTGACGCTGGTGCGGTTCGACGTCGTGTATCACGGTCACTTCAAGTGCAACCGGCGGAAGATCACCGAGTACCCGGCGCTGTGGGCGTACAGCCGGGATCTGTTCCAGACGCCGGGGTTCGGCGACACGGTGAACTTCGATCACATCGCTCGGCACTACTACGAGGTGCATCGGAACATCAATCCGACCGGGATCGTGCCGATCGGGCCGGATCTGTCGTTGTGGCTGACTCCGCACGGGCGGGAGGAGTTGGGCGGTCGTCCGTTCGGGGACGGGACACCGCCTGGGCCGGTGGCCGAGGGGGAAGAGGTTCCGTCGGTGGCGGCCGCGGCCTAGCCGCGGCGGCGGCTCAGCCTCGGCGGTGGCGGGGTTTGGGGCGGTAGTGGAGGGCCAGCAGGCCGATCGCGCCGAGGACGGCGAGCGTGAGCCCGATGCCCGCGATCAGCGGCCAGCGGCTCCCGTTCATCATCCCGGCCGGCTCCTGAACGGCCGCGGCCGACGGCTCGACCTGGTCGGGCGCCGTGCTCGGTGCGGCGTCGTGGTGGTGGTGCGTCGCCGCCGGGGACGCGCTCCCGCTGGCCGCGGCCGGGATCCCGCCGCTGCCGCCCTGCGCTGCCGACACCGGCGACGGAGACTTGGTCTTGGCGGGCTCGGTCCCGGCCCCGAACAGCACGTCCGAGCAGGAGTAGTACGTGTCCGCCGTGCTGGAGTTCTGCCAGATCCCGTAGATGACGTGGTGCCCGGTCAGGCCCTTCGGCATCGTGCCGGGTAGCACGTACGCGCCGTTCGAGATGCGCGGATCGGTGATCGTCAGGAACGGCTTCGTGTTCAGGTCGGCCCACCGCAGTGCCCGGCCCGGCCGGTAGCTCGCCTTCGTCACGAAGAGCTTGAACGTCCCCTGGTGCGGGATCGTCGTCGCATACCGGAACGTGAACCTGGCGCCGGGCGTCACCGTCGTCGTCGGCCAGTCGGTGCGCGGGAGGTCGAGCCCGGCGTACTGGTCCAGCCCGCCGCTGCAGAGCTTTCCGTCCGGGATGACCGACCGGTCGCGTCCGTCGACGCCGGCGACCCGGAGGTTGTCCCAGGCCTCGGCCGCGCCGGGCTGACTGGCGGCGACCGCCGCCCGGCAGGCCGCGGACCGCGCGGTCGCTCCGCCCTCGGTTCCGCACGCGGCCGTGCGGGAGATCGGAGAGGTGAGCGTGCCGTGCGCCGACGCTGGAGCGGTCGGCGCGAACAGCGCGACCAGAACCCCGACGAGCGTCCCGGCGGCCGCTATCCGGAGTGGTTTCACCGATGAACCCCTTGGTGCGTTTGGGTGGCTGCCTACTGTGGGTACGCAGGCGGGCTACGTCGGGTTCAGCCGGGCGGGAAATCGCTGTTTGTTGCGGCGGTATCGACAGCACGGAGAGTGGCGCGCGGTACTGTTGCCCTCGCGTGGGAAAGCGCTCTCTGCTATCGCTGGATCGCGCGCTCGAGATCGGGGGTCTGGCGGTGCCGAACGGGGTGCGATCCGGCTGGGGTCCGCGTCCGACGCTGGATGCGGTCGCCGAGCTCGCGGGCGTCTCGCGGGCCACGGTGTCGCGGGTGGTGAATCAGTCCTCGAAGGTCGGTCCCGAGGTGAGAGCCCGCGTCGAGGACGCGATCCGGACGCTCGGCTACGTGCCCAACCCGGTCGCCCGCAGCCTGGTGACCCGCCGTACGGACGCGGTCGCGCTCGTCGTCGGCGAGCCGTCGGACATGATGATGACCGACCCGTTCCTGTCCCAGCTGATCCTGCAGACCAGCCGCGAGCTCGGCGACGCCGGCCGTCAGGCCGTGCTGCTGCTGACCGGTGGCGACGACGACCACGACCGGATCACCCGCTACCTCGCCGGTGGCCACGTCGACGGGGCGATCGTCCTGTCCGTGCACCGCACCGACCCGCTCGGGCAGCAGCTCCGGCACCTGCCGGTCCCGGTCATGTTCGGCGGCCGCCCCTTCGGGGACGACCTCGGCTTCGCCGGTTCGGTCGACGTCGACCAGCGCGACGGTGCCCGCCGCGCCGTCGAGCACCTGGTCGATCTGGGCCGACGTCGCATCGCGACGATCACCGGGTCGCTGGACCACCGGGCCGCGATGGAGCGTCTGGACGGCTACCGCAGCGTGCTGGAGGAGACGCTCGGGCCGGTCGACCACGATCTGATCGCGCACGGTGACTTCACCCGGGGTGGCGGCGAGCGGGCGATGACCGAGCTGCTGGCCCGGGTGCCCGATCTGGACGCCGTGTTCGCGGCCAGCGACCTGATGGCCGCCGGTGCCCTGGGCGCTCTGCGCCGGGCCGGGCGCCGGGTGCCCGAGGACGTCGCGGTGATCGGGTTCGACGACCTGGAGGACGTCGCGGCCTGGACCGAGCCGCCGCTGACGACCGTGCACCAGCCGGTCGGGTCGTTCGGCCGCCGCCTGGTGGAGGCGCTGTTGGAGATGCTCGCCGGCGGCGAGCCGGTGCGCGAGATCCTGCCGGTGCACCTGGTGGTGCGTGGGACCGCGTAGCGCGGGTAGCCCGTCGCATGGCGGATGATCGGCAGGAGACGTGGGACGAGTTCCGCGATGCGGTGAACATGGCGCCGGCGAAGCTCGAGAAGTGGCTCGAGAGTGACGAGTCGAAGTCGGTGGGCCAGAAGGCGGGCGGTTCGTCGGAGTCGGTGGGGCACGATTCGGGGCGCCATATCGTGAGGATTCTGCGGGCGAAGAAGTCTGAGCTGGGGGATGACGATTACGCCCACATGCGGAAGGTCGTCGGGTATGTGCACAGGCACTTGGCGCAGCGTCCGGAGGGGGATGTGGGGGATACGAAGTGGCGATATTCGTTGATGAATTGGGGTCATGACCCGGTTTAGTCGGTTTGCCCCGGCGGGTGGCCGGATGCGTGCGGGGCGGGCGGTGTTGTGGCGTTTGTCTTCGGCGCGTTGCCAGAGGTGGGCAAGGGCGCTGGCGTCGCCGACTTCGAGCAAGATCCGGGCGGCGGTCCTGACGTCGGCGGCCGGCTGCGCGCAGGCCGGTCGGTGTCCGTCGAATCGAGACAGGAGTTCGACGACGACCGGGTGCGCGGCTCGTGAGCCGAGAACGCCTTCGAGGGCGGGTGGATCTGGGTGAGCAGTCCGCGCCCAGTCGTGTGATGCCCGTCGTTCCCGATGTCCAGCCCGAGAAACACCTGGTATCCGGCCGTTGCCCCAATGACTTGGTTCCGGTCGCCGGTCAGGCCACGTGACCATAAGAACAACCAGGCGACCGCGAGGTCCCCAACCGGGAACCGCGAAAAGGTAGCGGGGGGCGGTCGGGCTCTCGGGGTGGGCGGTCCCGCTCCGCGCAGGTGGCTCCGACCAGGAGGGGGTGGCCCCGCCTTCCGCAGGTAGCTCCGGTAGACGCCTCCCCGCCTCCGGCGTGGCTGGTGGGTCAGGCAGCTCGGTGGGAAGGGATTTCGCCGGCGGTGTCGGGGTGGCCCAGGCCGTAGGCGGCGGCGTCGAGGCCTCGGCCGACCAGGCGCCAGCTGGCCGGGGGGACCGAGAGGCGACGGGTCACGGCGGTGGCTCGGTGGGTGGACGTGAGGCGCTCGAGCGTCATGGCCGCGGCGCCTCGGCTGGAGTGGACACTGATGTGGTCGACCACGGTGCCGTACTGGTCTAGCAGGCCGTTGATCGTGAGCACCCAGACAGCGGAACGATATTCGTCCCGAGCTACCAGGTAGCGGGCCTCCAGGTCGCCGCCGGGAGTGCAGCCCAGCCGGTCGACGGTATCGAGCACGCTGTGCGAGAGGTGGAGCTGGACCAGGCGGCGGTGGGTGTGCAGCTCGGTGGCGCCGACGGTGGCGGCGAGCTCGCCGAGGGGCGTGCCGCGGCGCCAGGCTTCGATGAGGATCGCGTCGGCGGACGGCGTCCAGTAGGTGCCGTTGCTGTGCGCGCGGCGGGAGGCTCGCCAGTCGTAGGCCGGGGTGGCCGCGAGCTGTTCGCGCAGCCAGGATTCGGCGGCCGGGCCGCGGAGGGCGAGTGAGGGCGGGGTGAGCAGGCGTAAGGCGCCGCGGACGGCGCCGGGCGTCCGCTGGAGTTCCTTGGCGATCTGGTCGACCGGGGTGCCGGTGGCCAGCTCGGCGACGACCGCGGCGTACTCCGCGTCGGTCCAGGGTTCGCCGGAGCGCCGGGCGAGCACGCGGATCGGGGTGGCGACGTCGTCGATGGTGCCGGGAGTCGTCATGGGAGCCGTCCCTCCGTCTGTGTAGGACCAGTGACCGCCGGATGAGGCCACTGACCTCTACTTTAGAACACAGGTACGACAAATTCAGAGGTGAAGATCGCCGAATCCGGGCTCGATCACGTCGGCGATCAGCGCCGTTCGGTCGGCCAGCGGCAAGAACGCGGCTTCGGCGGCGTTCCGGGTCACCTCGAGCAGGTCGGCCGCCCCGAAGCCGAACGTCTCGACCGCGCGGCGCATGTCCCGGGTCAGGCTCGTCGCGGACATCATCCGGTTGTCCGGGTTCATCGTGACCGTGAAGCCCAGCGCCTTCAGCAACCCGAGCGGATGGTTCGCCCACCCGTCCACCACGTTGCCCTTGGAGTTCGACGACAGGCAGACCTCGAGCGGGATCCGCCGGTCGCGCACCCACCTGGCCAGCGGGCCCAGCGTCAGCGAGTCGATCCGGGAGCCAACGGTGGCCACCGCGCTCCGGATGTCCAGGGCCACCCCGTCCAGAAAGATGTCCTCGACGATGCGGACGCCGTGACCGAGGCGCAGCGCGTGGCAGTCGTGAACGGTCGAGGCAATACTCGAGACGCCGTCGTGCTCGCCGGTGTGGAACGTGAACGGCACGTTCGCAGCCTCGAGCAGGCGGCACGCCTCGACGTGCTCGGACGCCGGGAAGCCCTCCTCCACGCCCGCCACGTCGAAGCCGGCGACCGAATCGCCGTAGTGCTGGATCGTCAGCTTCGCGATCTCCGTGCTGAGGTCGGACGTCCGCATTCCGCAGAGCAACTGCCGCACCCGGATCGGACGACCGGCCGCCGCCGCGGCCTGCTCGCCGGAGGCCAGCCCGGCCGCGACCGCCTCGACGGTCTCCGAGAGCGACATCCCCTTCCCGACGTGTTTCTCGGGCGCCCAGCGGGTCTCGCCGTAGACGACTCCGTCGGCGGCCAGATCGAGCACGAACTCGTGGGCGACCCGGACGATGCTGTCGGGGTCCTGCATCAGGCGGGTGGTGACGCCGAACTTCTCGTCCCAATTGTCGACGACGGGCTCGGCGACCGTGCCCTGGAACCATCCGGCCAGGGTGTCCGGGTCGGCGTAGGGCAGCGACTGCCCCTGCGCGTCGGCCAATTCGAGCATCGTCTCCGGCCGCAGCGAACCGTCGAGATGGTCGTGCAGGGTCACCTTCGGCAGCGCCAGCAGCGGGTCGCCGGCGTCGGCCCAGCGTGGATACATCAGAAACTCTCCTCAGGAACCGAAGGCCCCGGCGTTGGGCCCCCACAGGGCCAGGGCCGGGGCCTCGACGAAATCGACGACGTTGTAAACGACGATCGAGACCGCGGCCACGATCACCGCGATCGCCCAGGTCTCGGCGTAGAGCGAGTGCGCGTTCGCGACGCTGATCTCGCCGCCGAGGCCCTTGAGGCTGAACAGCCACTCGTAGAGCATCGCGGCGACCAGCGAGAGCGGGATCGCGATCTTGACCGACGCGAACAGGTTCGGCAGCGCGCTGGGGAAGGCGACCATTCGCAGCGTCGTCCACCGGTTGCCGCCGTAGACGCGGACCAGGTCCGCGGCCTGCGGGGACGCCGAGCGCAATCCCAGCGCCAGGTTGATCAGCACCGGGAAGAACACGATGATCGTGCCGATCAGCGCGACCGTCGGCGTCCCGTTGCCGAAGACGAGGTAGATGATCGGTGCGAAGCCGACCAGTGGAACCGTGCGCATCAGCATCGCCAGCGGGAGGAACGCCAGCTCGAGCTGCGGCACCAGGAAGAACACCGAGGCCAGCGCGGTCGAGGCCAGGCTCCCGGAGACGAACCCGACCCCGGCGTCGCGGAGCGTCACCCCGAGGAGCCCGATCAGCTTGGCGCGGTTCTCCGCCGCGCTGGGTCCGAACCGTGCGTCGGTGAACAGGTACTGCCACACCTCGAGCGGGCTCTTCCCGATGTACGGGCTCACGTCCAGCACGTGCAGAGCCATCTCCCACAGCAGCAGGATGACCACCGACGAGGCGACCAGGGCGACCAGCGTGCGACCGGCGCGCCGGGCGAGCAGCCCGGTCACCGGGGGACCCCCCAGGGTGCGACGACCCGCGCCAGCAGGGTCATCGCACCGTAGGCGAGCCCGGCCACCGCGGCGCAGATCATCGCCAGCGCCCAGAGCGGCCGAGGTCCGTAGTGGATCTGCGCGGCCTGGAGCATGATCCCCAGCCCGCTGTCGACGCCGGACAGGAACAGCTCGCCGAGGATCGCGCCGACGAGAGCGGCCGGTGCCGCGATCCGCAGAGCGGACAGCACGCTCGGCAGGGCGTACATCAGCCGGACCTTGCGCAGCTGGGTCCACCGGCCGCCGCCGTACGCGGCGACCAGGTCCAGCGTCGTCCGGTCCGAGCTCTTCAGGCCGGCCAGAGTGCCCACCACCGTGGTGTAGAAGACGCTCATCCCGGCCAGCACCACCGACGTCGTGCGGCTGCCGGTGTCGGACATGAGGACGATCAGCGGCGCGATCGCGGTCAGCGGGATGCACGACGCGATCACCGCGAACTGGGTCGTGGCCTGCTCCAGCACCGGCACCACCAGGACGAGGCCGGAGAGCAGCAGAGCCAGCAGGTTGCCCCAGAGGTAACCCTGCAGCGCCGACCAGCAGGTGACGCCGATCGCCTTCCAGTAGGTGGCGTCGCCCAGGTCGCCGACGAACTGGACGAGCGTCGCCCAGGGCGTCGGCACCGAGCCGGTGTCGCGGAACGCGAACACCGAGACCAGCCACCAGATCAGCACCAGGAACAGCGTCCCGCCCGCCACCCACGCGGCCCGGCCCGGGCGGGGGAGCGCCGGGCCGGAGCCGGCGTCGGCCACCGTGCCCAGCGGGACCTCGGTGGTGGGCGGCGCCGTCATGCCGGTTCCTCGCGGCCGGCGAAGAGCAGCTCGGAGATCCGGTCGACATAGGCGTGGAACTCCGGCGTCCGCTGCATCTCCGCGGTGCGGGGCCGCGGCAGGTCGATGTTGACCAGCGCGGCGATCCGGCCCGGCCGCGGCAGCATCACCGCGACCACGTCGGACACGAGGACCGCTTCGTCGATACCGTGGGTGACCATCAGCGTGGTGGCCGGGCGTTCGGTCCAGATCCGCAGCAGCTCCAGGTTGAGCCGGCGCCTGGTCATGTCGTCGAGAGCGCCGAACGGCTCGTCGAGCAGCATCATCGTGGGCCGCACGGCCAGGCAGCGGGCGATCGAAACCCGCTGCCGCATGCCGCCGGACAATTGGGCGGGTTTGGCCTTCTCGAACCCGCTGAGACCCACGAGCTCGATCAACCCGGCGATCCGGCCGGGCTCGGGCGTGAGGCCGGCGATCTCCAGCGGCAACCGGATGTTCTGCTCCACCGTCCGCCACGGCAGCAGCGCGCTGTCCTGGAACGCGATCCCGAGCTCGTGCGCGCCCTGGATCTGCGCGGGCGAGTGGCCGTTCAGGCTGACCGTGCCGCTGCTCGCCGTCTCCAGTCCGGCCAGGATCCGCAGGATCGTCGACTTTCCGCAGCCGGACGGCCCGATCAGCGAGAGGAACGAGCTCGCCGGGGTAGTCAGGCTGACGTCGTCCAGCGCGTGCACGACTCGGCGACCGACCCGAAAATCCTTGCTCAGGCCGTCGAGGACGATCCCGCTCATGACGACGCCGACGGCGACGGAGTGGGGTCGGTGGGCGCGGTGATCGATGCTTTCAGATCCGGGTTCTCCTGGTAGACCTCCGTGATCAGAGAAAGATCGAACAGGTCGTCGGCCTTGACCGGGTAGCCCATCGTGTTGAGCGACTTGATGTTGTCCGCGATCAGCGCGTCGGTCATCGTGAACAGCCCGTTGGCGTTGGTGTCGTCGCTGACGATCAGCCGGTCGGCGATCTCCACCGCGCCGCCGTACTCGTCGGCGTAGGTGAGCTTCTGGTCCTTGCCGTACTTCTCGACGGTGAGCGTCGCCGCGGTGGCCGGGTCCTTGATCGCGTGCGTCCAGCCCTTGATCTCGGCGACCAGGAACGCCTTGAGCATGTCCCGCTTCTTCGTGATCGTGTCCTGTAGCACGGTGAACGTCTCGGCGACGAACGGCAGCCCGTTGTCGGCGAACGACATGATCACCGGCTTGTACCCGGCCAGCGAGAGTTGGAGGTCGTCGGTGATGTAGGTCATGAAACCGTCGACCTTGCCGGCCTTGAGAATCGAATCGTCGTACTGCACGCCGACGATTTCCACCTGCGACTTGTCGATGCCGTTGGCCGCGAGCAGCCCCTCGAACAGCGTCTGATTGCCGCCGGCCTGCACGCCGATCCGCTTGCCGATCAGGTCCTTGGCGGTCCGGATCGGGGTCATCGTCTCGATCGAGCCGATCGCGAACGGGTTCTTCTGATAGGTGGCGCCGATGATCTTGAGCGGCGCGTTCGAGTTGACCAGGGTCGCCGCGGTGATCGGCGGGGACGAGAGACCGATCGTCACCTTGCCCGCCAGCACCAGTGATTCGGCCGTGGTCTGCGTGCCGCCGGCCACCAGCATGACGTCCTTGAACCCGGCCGCGGTGTAGTAGCCCTTCTCGGTGGCCAGGTACTCACCGACGAACTCGTGGTTCTTGATCCACGACAGGTTCAGCGAGATCGTCCCGTAGTCACCCTTCGTACCCGACGACGAGCCGGATGCGTCGGACGAATCGTCGCCGCAGGCCGCCAGCACGCCGGCGGCACCGAACGCGAGACCGCCCAGGGCGCCGGCCCGGAGGATGGATCGCCGGGAGAACCGGGCGCTGTTCATGGTTTCTCCTTGTACGCGTGCGCGAAGTCGTCCGATCCGGACTCGGACAGGCCGACAGAGGGGCTCCGAGCCGGGGAAACACGACAGTGTGCGGGTCGGCGGCGGTCGATCGCCGGTCACTTCACGCTAGGAAGTGCAAAACGTTTTGGGCAGCACTCGGCTGAATAAATAACCCACCCGAAGCAACGAAATCAGAGCGACAGCGTCTTCACAGCGAGATCGAGCATCCGTTCGTACCGGCGCTCGCGCTCGTCCGACGACATGGCCGCGCGCGTCTTCACGTGATCGCTGACCGTGAGGATCGCCAGCGCCTCGGCCCCCTCGGCCATCGCGGTCGCGTACAGACCCGCGGCCTCCATTTCGATCGCCAGCGTGCCGAGTTCCCCGAGTGCGTCCACGACGCCGGGCCGGGTCAGATAGAAGAAATCGGTCGAGAGCACCGGTCCGACCCGTACGTCGGCCCCGGAGGCGGTGAGCGCCGAGCGGAGCAGGTGCGGGGAGGGCGCCAGCGAGAGCGAGACCCCGGGGACCCGCACCGTTCCGGTCGTCGACTCGGTGTGTGCGGCCGACGCGACGACGACGTCGCCGACGGCGAGGTCCTCGGGGATCCCGCCGCAGGTGCCGACCCGGATGATCCGGCGGACGCCGTAGAAGCGGTACAGCTCGGTGGCGTAGATGCTGATCGACGGGTTGCCCATGCCGGAGGCCATCACCGAGAGCGGGCGTCCGCCGATCGTGCCGGTGAACCCGGAGATCCCGCGGACGTCGGTGACGAGAGTGGCGTCGGTCAGCAGGTCGGCGGCGATTCGCGCGGCCCGTTTCGGGTCGCCCGGCATCAGCATGTCCGGCGCGAACTCGCCCGATCCGGCCGAGATGTGGGGGGTCGGCGTCATGGTCAGCTCTCCTTGTGCAGCCAGCGGACCACGCCGTCCCAGAGCTGACCGTATCCTGGCCAGCTCACGAACTCGGGCGGAGCCCAGTGCGGGGCGATGTCGGACGTGAAGGCGGCGGTGCGTCCGGAGCCGTACTCGCCGGTGATCAACAGGGGGTGGCCCGCGCACTCGACCAGCACGTCGGCGCGCGCGGTGACCTGATTCAGCCCGAGCAGTGCGGGCCAGACGCCGGCGACGGCGGACACCGCTGGATGGCCGGGCGCGCGGACCTCCGGCACCGCCCCAGCGGGCAGCTCGACCCGGTCGTCGCGGTCGAGCACCTCGACCGGCAGGGCCGCGGCCAGCGGCGTCCGGCCCCATCGGGCCTTCGCGTCGATGCCGCTGAAGCTGAGATAGCCGCCGATCGTCAGCAGTGCCCCGCCGTTCTCGACGTAGGCCCGGATGGTCTCGGTGCGATCCGGCGACGGCTGCGACCGGGTGAACGTCCGGCTGGCGAGCTGGAACGTGTTGGCGCCGACGTCACTGATCGCGACCACGTCATACGAAGCCAGCTCGTCCGGGAACTCCCGGTCGACGAGATGCGACGGGAGGTAGCTGGTCTCGTGGCCGTACTCGCGGAGGGCGTCGAGGAAACTGGCGCCTCCCTCGGTGTATTCGGCCGAGGCGAAGGCGTCGAAGCCCTTCTGGTGAGTGGTGTAAGTGAACCACGATTCGCCCACGAGGAGCACATGGGCCATGAGGACCTCCTATTGGAGCGCACGGATGAGGGACGGCCGACGCTGGCCGGGACGACGAGAAGCTCAGGCGGGAGCGGGCCCGGTACTGGCTCGGACCTCGAGGTGGACCGGCAGGAGGTGCCGCGATGTCGGCGGCTCCTCCCCGTTGGCCACGTACTGCAGCAGTTGCGCGGTCGCGGTCCGGCCGATGTCGTAGGCGGGCTGGTGCACGGTGGTCAGTGGTGGGGCGCACAACGAGGCGACCCGGATGTCGTCGAAGCCGACCAGTGAGATGTCGCCGGGCACGGCCAAGCCTCGCTCGTGCAGGACGGCCAGCGCACCGAGGGCCATCTGATCGTTCGCGGCGAACACTGCGGTCCGGTCGAATCCGTCCGAGTCCAGGCACTGGAGCATCAGTTCCGCGCCGGACTGCTCCAGCCAGGTGCCTTCCAGCTGGATGACGTCGCCTTCGAACGCCTCTCGGAAGCCCCGGGCGCGCTGCGCGGCACTCGGCAGCAGCGCCGGGCCGGTCAGCACCGCCGCACGGCGATGCCCGAGTTGCCGCAGATGCTCACCGGCCAGGCGTCCGCCCTGGTAGTGGTCGGCCATCGCGGAGAGCGACTGGGGAAGTCCGGTGACGTCCTCGTCGACGACCGCGATCGGGAAGCGGCCTAGCAGCGATTCCAGCCGGGCCTCGGTCGGAGGAGTGCCCGCGGCGTAGACCATCCCGTCGATGAACCGGCCGCGGATCAGGTCGAGATAGTGATCTTCGCGCGCGGGGTCGAACTCGGTGTTGCAGAGGATCACGCTGTAGCCGATGTGGTGGGCCGCGTCTTCGACGCCCTTGGCCAGCTCGGCGTAGAAACCATTGGTGATGTCGGGGATCAGTAGGCCGATGACCGAGGTGGAACCGGCCTGAAGGCTGCGCGCCAGCGAGGCCGGTACGTAACCCATCCGGTTCACCGCCTGCCGAACCCTCGCGGCGGTGGCGGCATTGACCGGTCGCCGGCCCGACAAGACGTGCGAAACCGTGGTGGGACTGACGCCGGCCGCGTCGGCGACGTCGTGAATCGAGACCGGCCGCCGGGTCCGGCGCGGCCGGCGCTGCGGCACCTCCGGATCGGGCTGTTCGTCGGTCACGCGTCGGACGCTAGGTGCCCAAAACGTTTTGCACAACGGTGACCGGCACGCCTCCGTACCCGTCCGGGTCGCGCCGGCGAGGCGCGACCCGGTTCGGACGGTGCGGGTGACGTTCGAGTCAGGCGCGGCGGCGACCGGCGCGGCGGCCGAGTAGGTACGCGAAGAAGGCGACGATCGCGAGCAGGCCGAGCGCCTTTCGGGGCTCGCGAAGCTGGGCTTCGGCGACCGCCCGGGCCAGCGCGAGTGCGTCCAGAGCGCTGTCGTCCGCGGCGGGTTCGAAAGCAGGCGTCGAGGCGAAGGTGGTCGGGGCAGCGACCGGGGGCGCGTCGGAGGCCGGAGCCGTGCCGGTTGCGGCCGCGGCGGCGGGCTCGCCGCCGGCGGAGACCGGCGCCGAGGACACGGCGGTGCCGTTGGCCGCGTCCACTTCGGCCGGCTCAGCGGTCACCGGAGCCGCCTTCACGGCCCGCTTCCGCGGTGCGGCCTTCCTCGCCTTTGCCCGATCTTCGGTGGCGGCCTCGGCCGCATCGCTGGAGACGCTCGCGGAGGCGGTGTCGCTCGCAGATACAGCGGCGATTTCGGGCCCGGGGCCGGCAGCGTCCGCGGCGGCAGCGTCCGCGGCGGTGGGGTCCGCGGCGGTGGGGTCCGCGGCGGTCGGGTCCGCGGCCAGGAGGGCCTGCAGGTTCCTCGCGAACTGGGTCATCATCTGCTCGGTCACCGTGTTGATCACACCCTGACCCATCGCCGCCGCGCGTCCCGACAGGTTCACGTCCGCCGAGACCGTGCCGTGCGTCGTGATGCCGTCGGACGTCAGCGCCAGCTGCGCGGTCGCCTCCGCGGTGCCCTGGCCGCGCGCCTCTTTCGCCTTACCGCGCAGGACGGCCCGGTGGCCGGACGCGTCCCGCTCCACCACCTCTAACTGTCCCTTGTACTGCATCGTCACCGGGCCGAGCTTGACCTTCATCCCGACCTGGTACGCGTCCTCGGACAGCGTGTTGAGCACCTGCGCGCCGGGCAGACACGCGGCTACGCGCTCGAAGTCCATCAGCGTCGACCAGACCTGGTCGATCGGGGCGGTCACGTCGAACGCGCTGTCGAGCTGCATCAATTCGATCCCTTCCGGTCAAACGAGACCGCGGCGGCGACCTCGCTCAGTGCGGCCAGGCTATGCCCGCTCACGAACGCGTCGCAGTACGGGAGCGCCGCGGCCATCCCGCCGACCTTCGGCGCGAACCCCGGAGCGGCCTTGCGCGGGTTGATCCAGACGATCCGGTAGGCGAGCCGCCGTAACCGCGCCATCTGCAACGCGACCTCCGAAGGCTCGTCCTGCGCCCAGCCGTCGGAGAGGATGACGACGACCGCACCCCGGGCGAGGCCGCGGCGGCCGTAGTCGTCGAGGAACCGGTGCAGCGACCCGGCCAGCCGGGTCCCGCCCGACCAGTCCGGCGCCGCCGACGCGGCTCGGGCCAGCGCCAGGTCCGGGTCGCGCCGGGCGAGCGGCCGGGTGAGCCGCGTCAGCCGCGTCGCGAACACGAACGCCTCGGCGCGCGCGCCGGCCACCGACCCGTGCAGCAGCGCCAGGAACACCCGCGTGTACGGCTCCATCGACCCCGACACGTCGCACAGCAGGACCAACGGCCGAGGCCGTCGCCTACGGCGCCGATGCACCAGTTCGACCGGATCCCCTCCGGTCTTCCGCGCGTTCCGTACGGTCTTGCGGACGTCGATCCGCTCGCCGTTCCTGGTGGACGCCCGGGAGCGGCGCGTCCGTCGGCGGGGCGTCGCCAGCACGACCTCGCGGACGACCCGGCGCACGGCCTCGATCTCGACGTCGGAGAGCTCGGCGAACGCGGTGTGCTGGAGCCGCTCGGCGGACGAGGCCAGAGCGGGCACCGCCCGGGGGTCGCCCGGGGCGCCGGCCCCTGCGCCCGAGTGCGTGCCCGAGCCGGACGGGGCCCGGTCGGCCGGCCGGTCGTCGGGCGGGGTCGGGCGCGTCTCGGACGGGACGTTGGGCAGCGGCGGGGCGGTGGGGTCGCCCCGGGAGTCGGCCAGGTCGACCGGGGGCTGGTCGTCGCCGAAGATCCGGGCGAAGACCGCGTCGAAGGGGGGAAGCTGGGTGCTGTCGGAGGCTAGCGTCGTGCGGGCGGTCCAGTAGAGACGGTCGCGGGTGTCCGGCGGGATCAGGCGCAGCGCCGCCGCGAAGCGGGCCGCCCGGTCCGGTCCGACCGGCACACCGGCCTCGTGCAACGCCCCCGCGAACCGAGCCGCCAGCACCGCCGGCTCCACCGAGATCCCGCGCCCCCGCCCACCCGCGCCCGCCAAGCCCGGC